>JAAANX010000106.1 GCA_009909085.1 Cyanobacteria bacterium GSL.Bin1
CAGATTGATTGTGCCTCTCCGCTTCGCTACGAGTCACGGGCTATCCTTCCCGACGTTGATGCTTCGCATACAACGCGGGGCTGTCGCCCGAAGCTCAATTGAGATCACTTCTTGCGGCGCACTGCGAGTTTCAAGTTCTCTAATAGCATGCTTGACCCATGCTTGCACTTTTTGCGGGGTCATTCCCTGTCGCTTTTGCAGATAAAGAGCAATCTCATCACTCCTGAGAAAACGCTTCACTGCCTCCACCAAAGTCGGAGACGTCTTAAGCAATCGGTCAAAAGCAGGTTTAGGTAAAATCCAAAGTTGCGTATCAGTTGTGGTTATGGCAATGCTGGCATGAGGCGCACCAGTAAAAAATGCCATCCGACCGAAAGCATCATTTTTCTCTAATTTCTTAACGACACGGGCAGTGTTTTCTGGATCCAATAGTTCAACTGCACCTTCTTCGATGATATAAAGCCCTTCCGAGGGTTCACTGGAGTGATAAACTCGGGTTCCTGCAGGATATTTGCGACTAAAAACCATATTTGCCAACTGTTGAATATCTCCCGGTGCCAACTGCTGGAAAACATCAATCCGACCCATATTAGATAGCATCTGCTTGAAGCGGCGCTGTCTGCGCGCGTGAAAGTAATGAGCAGTAATGGAGTCTTTTCGGAGAAATCCGCCATAGGTATTGATCAATTGATTCAAACCCAGAAAGAGCAATCCCCCGAAAATGCACCCCAGTGCCAGGGGAAAAAAATATCCTGCTTCTACTGCCGGATTGACCAAATCAATGACCAAAGCTGACAGTAAGGCGCCACCGCCAAACGCAATTAAAAATGCCAAGGCACGTTCTCCCGGTTGCCAAAAGCGAGCAGTTAGTGCGCCAAGGGGCAAGGAACAGGCACTCACCAAGCCGATGGCTAGCGCTTGAAACACGAGAAAGTTTAACATGGGGAATTGCCGGTAGGGCTTTAATTATAGGTTCGTGCAACCGAGAGGCAACAAAGTTAACCCCATTTTTACAGCTTCAAGTTTTATTTGAAGTGTGAAAAGAAGACGATGATCCGAGTCAACAGGGAAAGATAATTGGGACTTCACGATGATTGCTGATTTTTCCATTTTTCCCACAAATCTGGACGACGTTCTTGGGTGCGCTTAATTTGTTGTTCTTGTCGCCAGCGCGCGATCGCGCCATGATTCCCTGACCGTAACACCGGTGGCACTTCCCAACCTCGGAAAATAGCTGGTTTCGTATATTGCGGATAATCAAGCAATTCCGTTTCAAAGCTCTCGGCTTTGAGAGAATCTGCCTTACCAATCGTCCCTGGTAGTAAACGAATCACCCCATTAATCAATGCTAAGGCTGGAATCTCCCCACAAGTGAGAATAAAATCTCCTAATGACACCTCACGAGTCACTAAGTTTTCCCGAATCCGTTCATCCACCCCTTCATAATGACCGCAAATTAATACCAACTGCTCAAAATCCGCCGCTAGTTCTCGCAACAAGGGCTGATTCATTGGTTCCCCTTGGGGGGTCATCAAAATGACTTCTTGATTGGGACGTTGCGGAAGCGATTCCACAGCTGCAAAAATCGGTTCTGGTTTTAATAACATTCCAACCCCTCCCCCGTAAGGTTCATCATCCACCCGACGATGCTTATCAAAGGCAAAATCCCGAGGGTTGACGAAATTGACTTCAGCAATCTGTTTTTGGAGTGCTCTTCCCACTATCCCAGAACTGAGGGGAGAGTGAAAGAAATCAGGAAATAAGGTAATAACGTCAAAACGCACGATTGATTTTAGTTTCTGCGGGTGAGTTAATTATTTTAGCGAATGACTCAGACTTGCGGAGAAGCCAACCTCGACACCGTAACCACTAGAATAGTGGGTAGTACTATTTTTAAGTACCGAATTAACGTTGCCCTCACATGGAATCTTTCCAGAATGGTGAACCGAGTTTTATTCCCCGCTAGCTCTGAATTTACCGCACTTTGCCGCTCCCAAGTCAGTAATTTACAAGAAGGTTTACATGCAGATCGCGGTGCGGTTTATTTAACCAAAGAACTTGCATCTGGAACGCGACGGCTCATTCCCATTGTGGTTTATCCCGAAGACAGCAGCCATTGGGAAGAGGAAGTGGACGAAGGGAATATTATTACGTCCGATGATTCATTATTAGAAAATACTCCTTTTGAATTGCCGGCAAGTGCTTCTGCTCCTGAGGGTACACCACAGTTAACCACAGCGCAAGCGGATCTGATCCCGGATGTCGTCAACCAAAACAATCAACATCAAATTGTGTTTCCCTTACTCCATAACAATGTCATGATGGGTTTACTGGTCATTGCGCGGCAACAAGCCCAATGGAGTCAATGGGAATTTACCCAAATTCAGCGGACAGCAGCAACGATTACCCTCGCTTGCGTTTTAGATCAACGTCACGGACTCTCGCAGCACAAACTCCGTCAACAACAATGGCAACAAGAACAACAACGAGATCGGCTGGATGATATTTTGCACCAGTTACGAAATCCGCTCATGGCGTTGCGAACCTTTGGCAAACTCCTCCTCAAACGGTTTCAGCCAGAAGATGACGAGAAAAAACGATCCCTGGCAGAAAACATGATGCGAGAAAGTGAACGCCTGCAACAGTTGTTGGCAGAAATGGGCGACTACCTGGAGCAAATTGCGACGACGGAGGACGAAGATATTACCGTTGATACGGAAACCACCCGTTTGCCAGAAAGCGATGCGAATGTCAAATCGTTGCCGCCCAGTCAAACCTTACCTTTAGAAACCTTTGTCCTGACGGAAGTTTTACCGCCGATTTTAGAATCAATGCGCGCGATCGCGCAAGAGCGGAATATTCAATTAAAAACAGCAATTCCCGAGCGCCTGCCGCCGATTCAGGCAAACCGTAAAGCATTGCAAGAAGTGCTGAGCAATCTCCTCGATAATGCAATTAAGTATACCCCGGAACAAGGAACGGTGGAAGTGATTGTGGATAACAAGCCATCACACCAACAAGGGATTATCATTCGGGATAATGGGGTCGGTATTCCCCCTGACGATCAATCGAAGATCTTTCAACGTCACTATCGGGGGGTTCAGTCGCAAAGTCCAATTCCCGGAACTGGCTTAGGACTCGCGATCGCGCGAGAATATGTCGAACAAATGCAAGGCGAGATTGAACTGATTAGCCCGGCGGTTCCTCCAGACAATCCTGATCAGGGCAGTGCGTTTGTCGTTTGGTTGCAGACTGCCTAAAAACGTGTGATTTAATTAGAGCGCGATCGCTGCGCTGGTTCTCAACAAGAATATCGGGCTATGTTAAGTCGTTTATGAACTTTGCTGATGACTTTCTCATTTTTAGTGACTGGGATCTGATTAATTGGCGTAACTCATCTTGCTCGAACATGAGGTGATCACAAACTCAATTGCGCAGTTGGGGTTGCACAATCCTTTTCTCAGAAATCAACCATAAAAGTTAACAGAAAGTTAATCTAATACTTCAATAATCAACACTAATGAATGCTTTCTTAACATCAACTCATCCACAACTTCCTAAAGATAGATTCTGATTTTTGAGGAGAAAAAAATTCCGTAAGCTCCGATAAGTCATCAGTTTTAGGGAAAAACATCAGTATTTTTAATCCCATGAGAAAAGCGTCTCTATAGGAAGATAGAAATCATCTGAGAAGGGCTTTCCAAAGATGAGAGTTATGTTAATTTGTATTAAGCAATTGGGCTTACCTCTAAGCTATAACGTCTGTACACCTGCTCTAGGAACTGATAATGACCAAGACAACCTCTGCTGTGAAAGCTTTTATCGCCACTTATAACAATGAGCCTTTGACTGACAAAGACCTCGATAGTGCTGTTGAAGCAATTGTTTGCAGTACTCCTTTTAGGCACTTACTTCTATCACTGATTGACAACGATGTTTTCTCAGCTGAGCTGGGAGAAGAGTTTGCACAAGCCGGTGTGATTGAAAGCTTAGCCGCCTGTCGCCAACTGCGGACTTGTCTTAACCACTCTCTCAGTCACTTCTTTGGCTTAATTGCCCAACTGATCTCTGGTTTTGATGAACTTGCCGGATCAGAGTGGTACACCTTTTCTAACCGCATTCACTCTTCTGAACTGGCAACAACCAAACTGCTGGCTCGACTCTTGCGTAGTCAAGATGGGAAGTTTTACGACGAGCTGTCTTCACGTCTGGTTGAAACTGATCCTCACGCCATTTATCCCACGTCCAGCTATCGTCAAAGTCAAGGTTCCGTCGTTAGTACCGAGGACGACCAAAACGTGGAAGCAGTGATGAGCACCAGTACTTTTACTTCCATTAAAGTGCTGGAAAATTGCCTCGATCCGCAAGAGACAGTTTTAAGAGATATGTATGTTTCTCTGGGTCGCTGTGTGTGTTTAGTGGATCAGAATGTGGAACGCTACTATGGCGAGCAAATTGAGAATTATTTTGAGTATCACGAGATTAAGTTAGATAAATTAGTCTATCGCGCCATGGAAGTGGATAAAGGCATTCACACGGTTGAAAGAATGCTCGGTGACTTCAAACGTCTTGGTGTCTCTCGTAATGAACCCGTCTTGATTATGGGGGGCGGTGTCTTAACGGATACTGGCGGTTTAGCTTGCGCTCTTTATCACCGCAACACGCCTTATGTTATGCTTTCTACCTCCATTGTCGCTGGGATTGATGCGGGTCCTTCCCCTCGCACCTGCTGTGATGGCTTTGGATACAAGAACCTTTTTGGGGCTTACCATGCACCGATTCTATCTTTAACCGATCGCTCTTTCTTCAAAACGTTGCGAGAAGGATGGTTACGACACGGCATTGCTGAGATTCTCAAAATGGCGGCGGTTAAAGATGCAGAATTATTCAGTTACCTAGAACAAGCAGGGCAAGAGTTGATTACGACCCGTTTCGGCACACTTAACTGTGAACGACATGACAAAATTAGTGTCCTCTCTCAGAAAATTCTGGGGGCAGCGATGCGAAGCTATGTGGAAGCTGAGTATGATAACCTCTACGAAACCCATCAGTGCCGCCCTCATGCCTATGGGCATACTTGGTCGCCAGGGTTTGAAATTGAAGCCGGGTTACTGCACGGACACGCCGTTGCCATTGGCATGGGCTTTGGTGCTTACTTGAGTTATCGCAATAACTGGCTAAGCGCTAAAGACTTCCATCGCATTCTCAATTTGATCAGTTCCTTTGGCTTGAGTCTCTGGCATGATGTGCTCTTAAATAAAGAAACGGTTTGGGCTGCCCAAGAAAAAATGGTACAAAAACGCGGTGGAAATTTAGCCGCACCCCTGCCAAAAGGAGAAATTGGCAAATGCGGCTATCTCAATCAGCTCACTCGCAATGAACTCGATCGCGCGATCGCGCAATATCAAGAGATTTGTGCCGAGTATCCCCGCCATGGCCTTGGCATTGAACCTCACTGTCATGATGTGGGCTTAGAAAATCCCGCTACCATTGGTCATCATCTACCCGTCGAATCGCCTGAAGCAGCAGAAGAACTATTCTCTACCGTCTAATCTGATAAGGTTCACTTCAATAAAGTAGAGACGCACATGAATTTGATTTAAGAATACAATTTTTCTTTGATCTGGAGCGGAACTTAAATCCTAAAACTATTTAAGTTCCGCCTATTTTATTATTCTTTTTCAGTTCATACGAGAGAGAATCCAATTAGAATTAAATCCTGAAATGCTTACGTTGACTCTGTTGATCTCTTAAAATATTGTTTCTGCAAATGCCGATAAAATTGCACAAAAATATTGTTTAAATAAAGTACTTCAGCCAGAATACTTCTACAATTCAGACTCTTCTAAGTTCTGACAAAAAATTCGGAGATTGCAATTTTTTTTTGTGATCAAGTAAACCCTGACCAACAATCTACTTATATGATAGTTTTGGCTAGAAGTTTTTTTTCACACTCTAGCCAAAACTCCTCGCATATTTCTAAACACTGGGTTAAGCCATCAATTGTAACCTACCCAGCTGCACCATTCTGGTCAAGATCAAGAGCAGAAGTCGATTCAGCGTAAGCAAATGCTGCTTCAGAATCAACCAAGGTATAAGCATCTACTTCAGCCAGCGCATAGAGACCAAAGGCTTCGGCATCCGCTTCTGCAGTCGCCAATTGGTCGGGATTATTAACGTTGACATTAACATTTTTGTTGATGTCCATCTGAACTTGTTTATTCAGATTGACATCCTTAGCAATATTGAAAGCGATGTTTCCGCCGCCCTCGAGAGTCTTGCTAGTTTCAGAGCTGATTTCTTCTAAGTAATTGAGATCGGTGATGATCATTTTTGTTTTCTCCTAGTAAACAATTTGTGCTTATAACAACTTTAATTAGCTGTTACTGAAAAGTATAAAAACGTGCGATTAATTAAGGTTGCCATTTTGGCATATTGTTTTAGGGTTCGGATTGAGATCGTTACAGGCAAACTACTCAACAGATTACTAAAATCCGCATAGAAACTGCCAAAATGGCAGCGCTCAAAAAAGTAAATCTAGCACTGTTAAGAATAGAAATCTTAGCTTGGCAATTAGGAGATACCAAAAATGAGAACACGTACCATCGGCCAATGGGTCAGCGAAAGACGTGAAACTCCAGAGCGAAGAAGCTCTCGCAGAAGCCTTCTCGATTCTCGAAACGTCACCGAAGAAGACGATTCGATTACTGGCGGTCCGGATCGGGATATCGTTCGTGCTGATCGAGGCAACGATACGATTAATGGTGAAGCAGGGGATGACTTAATCAAAGGAGAGGAAGGAGACGACTCTCTCACCGGCGGTGTAGGAGCGGATTACTTATTCGGAGGCGATGATAACGATACTCTTGATGGAGGAGTTGGCGACGATTATGTGCTTGGAGACAATGGCAATGACATCCTCCGTGGCGGAGTGGGTAATGATTTTGTCAATGGCGGTAGAGATAATGATGTTCTCTTTGGTCAAGAAGGCGATGACAAACTCCTGGGTGGTCTAGGAGACGATAGAATGTTTGGCGGCGACGGCAATGATAATCTTATTGGCAGTCGCGGCATTGACGAACTGCAAGGACAAGCGGGTAACGATAAACTCAACGGCGCTTCTGAAGACGATCGTCTCTTTGGTCAAGAAGGTGATGACGAACTTTTGGGCGGAACCGGCAGCGACCTATTAAGCGGGGGTGCCGGCAACGATACCCTTACCGGCGGTCAAGGCGGAACAGGAGTCGGTGAAACCGATCTCCTCTTTGGCGGCGGCGGAATCGACACATTTGTCCTCGGGAATGAGACCAGTGTTTTCTACCAGGGAGGAGAGGGTCCTGCTGATGATTTTGCTTTAATTCAAGACTTCGAGCTTGGTGTGGATAAAATTCAACTTAATGTAGATAATATGGGCGGTTACAGTTTTGGCGTAGATACGGGGGGAAATGCTCTGATTTTATTCAATAATGATGTGATTGGTGCAGTTTTAGGCGTTGATGCGAATACTCTTGTTGCAACTCCCGGTTCGTTAGTCGATCCGGTTGGTTAAGCATTCGCCAATTGGGTTAATTCCCCAGCTCATTAAAAAGGGGTACAGTTAAACTATACGCCGCTACCGCCTTGCTGCTTGTTGCAGCGATTATGCGGGCATTCGCCAACGTTGGTTATACCATTTTTGAAAAACCCTGATATTCGATTTTTTATCGCTGTCAAGCCTCTCGCTATAAGATTTGTGATAAAAATTGTTGAGTGCGTTCTTCTTTGGGATGATTAAAAAAGTCTTCTGGGGTGTTTTCTTCAACCAATAACCCCTCTGCCATTAACACCACGCGATCGGCAACTTCTCTGGCAAAACCCACTTCATGAGACACACAGACCATTGTCATCCCATCATCGGCAAGAGAGCGCATGGTATCTAAAACTTCTCGCACCATTTCCGGGTCTAAGGCTGAAGTTGGTTCGTCAAATAGCATAATTTTCGGTTGCATGGCTAATGCCCGCGCGATCGCGACCCGTTGCTGTTGTCCGCCGGATAGCTGACCCGGATATTTTTTCGCCTGTTCTAAAATCCCGACTCTTTCTAACAGTTGCATGGCAATTTCTTCGGCTTTTGCTGCTTTCCAGCGACGGACCCAAATCGGCGCTAAAGTCACATTTTGCAAAACACTCAAATGAGGGAAGAGATTAAACTGCTGAAAGACCATTCCCACTTCTTGTCGGATCGCTTCAATATTTTTTAAATCGTGAGATAGGGCGATGCCATCAATAACAATCCTTCCTTTTTGATAGGGTTCTAAAGCATTAAAGGTACGAATAAAAGTCGATTTTCCGGAACCGGAAGGTCCCATAATGACGACGACTTCTCCTCGTTTAATTGCCAAGCTAACGCCTCGTAACACATGGAAATTATTGGCATACCATTTATGAACGTTACTGGCGATAATGGCGTAATCGTCTGGATTGGCTGTTGTTGGTAAGGTTTGATTTTCCGATTGAGTCATGATTAAATCTGTAAAATGGAATTGAGCTAAGAATGATCGGTATTCAGGGCAGCTTCAAGTTTGCGACTGGCACGAGACATGGCATAACAAAATATCCAGAACAAAAGCCCATCAAATAAATAAGCCTCTGCATAACGTCCTAAAAACTGCGGTTGCGCCAAAATATTTCGTGTAATCCCTAATAACTCGACGAGACCGACAATGGCGAGGAGGGTTGTATCTTGAAATAAACTAATAAACTGCCCCACCAGCGAAGGAAGAGAGATTTTTAACGCTTGGGGAAGAATAATGAGGCTAGTGAGGAGAACCGGATTCAAACCCAAGGCTTTAGCCGCTTCAGTTTGCCCTCTCGGGAGAGACTGCAATCCTCCCCGGACATCTTCGGCAACATAAGCAGCGTAAAACAGACTTAAGCCCGCGATCGCGCGGAAAACGCGATCTGGTCTGACTCCTTCGGGTAAAAACAAAGGAAAGATGACTTGTCCCATAAATAAAATGGAAACCAAAGGCACGCCACGAATCACTTCAATATAAAGCGTTGATAACCACCGTACTGCCGGCAGCGAACTCTGTCTGGCCAGTGCCAACCCCACTCCAATCGGAAAACAAACGACAATACTGATCACAGAAGCAAGTAGGGTTAAGGTTAAGCCACCCCAGTCATTAGTGGGGATCACTTCTAGTCCGAACCCTCCTCTTAATAACCAAAAACTGATCAAAAATAGAGCCATCCAGATCAAACTCAACCAGCTTCCCACTGCTGGGAGAAGATGACCCAGTTGCTTTCCGCCCCAAGCGGTTACAATGATTAACCCGAGCATGGCTAAGTTTAAGAGCTTAAAAGGCACTGCTGTGGGTAAAGAAATTAATCCAATTCCCGCAACCGCAAGGCCGATTAAAATATTGCGACTCAATAGTTTGGGGACTCCTCTGGCAATCACCCCCCAAGAGAAGCCAGAACAACTCGCAATCAAAGCCAGGATGGTCCAGATTCGCCAATATTGGGCTTGTGGAAAGCGACCCACAAAAAATAGGGGTAAATTCACTTTAATAATTTCCCACTGGGCGCTTGTGGTTGCCCAAGTCGCGAGATTCCAAAGGATCCAAGCAAAAATGCTGAGGACAATGACCGTTAATAAACTATTGTGCCAACTGCTAAAAAGATTTTGACGCAACCAGGCTTTCGGTCCCAGATTGGCTTTAGGTGGGGCAACGGAAGAGGGAGAAACTTCAGCGTTAGACATCTCAATCCTTAATCTTGAAGTTGAACGAGGGTATTGAAGAAATTCATAACCAGGGAAATGGCTAAGCTGATCAACAAGTAAAATGCCATGATCAGTAAAAAGACTTCCACCGGGCGACCGGTTTGATTGAAGGTGGTAATGGAAACCGAGTAAATGTCAGGAAACCCAATCGCAACCGCTAAACTAGAGTTTTTGGCAAGGTTGAGGTATTGACTATTTAAAGCCGGAATAATCGCTCTTAGGGCTTGGGGAAATACGACTAACTGCATGACTAAACTGGGTTTAAGTCCCAACGATCGCGCTGCTTCCCATTGCCCTTTCGCCACCGATTGAATCCCCCCACGGACAATTTCTGCGATAAATGCGCCTGTATAGAAGACTAAACCGCACAGCAGGGCTGAGAATTCGATGGATAAGTGCAAACCGCCGACCATTGCTGAGGGGGTGGGAGATTGGGGAAATTGCCAGTTTAAGCCAAAAACAATCAGCGCGATCGCGCTGACAATAATGATCCCTAATCCAAGCAATTCTTTTTGACCAGACGTTCCCAGTTGTACCATCTTTCGCGTGCGCGATCGCCAGAGAAAAATTGCTCCAATGAATAAAGCCACCACCAGACCTAAACTGAACCAAACTTCCACTGTATTGGCTGGCCAAGGAATGGCAATCCGGCGTTTGCTCAGATAAATTAATCCAAATAATTCGATTTTATTTTCTACTTGCGGTAAGCTAAAAAATACCGCAAAATACCAGAAAAATAGTTGCAATAATAAAGGAGTATTTCTGACAATTTCGACATAAACTTTACTGATTTGTCGCACCAACCAATTTTCAGAAAAACTGACGATCCCTGCGGTTACACCGACCAAAGTGGTGAGAATAACGCCAGTAATCATAATCCTGATCGAATTAATAATTCCAACCAGTAAAGCTTGCCAGTAAGGATTAGCCGGACTGTAAGGAATCGGTAAATCGCTAATTCCAAAAGAAGCGGCATTTTCTAAAAAATCAAAACCAAAAGAAATCCCGGATCGTTGCATATTTTGGCTTAAATTATGCACCAAAAGGGCGAGGACGGCAACGACAATTGCGACGGCTAAAATCTGGAGATTAACTTTCCAAAACCTTTCATCTCGGAGCAGCGGAACTTTTTTTTGCTGGGAATCACTAGCCATGTTGAATTACAGGTGAGTGGAATTTCACTTCAAAAAATTGGGGCAGATGAACTACCCCAGAGCAAAGGAATGGCTTAGCGGAAGGGAGGAGAGTAGAGTAAGCCTCCATCTGTCCACAAAGCATTTAAGCCTCTTTCCAACTCAAACTGAGAGGACTGACCTAAGTTGCGGTCATAAATTTCCCCATAATTCCCGACAGACGCGATCGCGCGAGCAGTAAAGTCATTGGCAATTCCCATATCTTCGCCCAAACTGCCTTCAACGCCTAAAAATCGTCGGACATTCGGATCGTCTACGGATTTTTGTTCCTCAACATTCTCTTGAGTAATGCCAAATTCTTCCGCTTGGATCAGAGAATAAGTTACCCATTTCACAACATCAAACCACGCAGAATCATTGTTAATGGTCACGGGTCCCAGCGGTTCTTTAGACATAGTGACCGCTAACAGTTCATGTTCTTCCGGGTTCGGGAGAGTACTGCGACGTGCTAACAGTTGCGATTTATCAGAGGTCATGCCCTCACACCGTCCTTCTGAGTAGGCGGCATAAGCCGCATTGGCTTCTTGAAAAACCACTGGCTCAAAATTAACGTTGCGCTGACGCATATTATCAGTGAGGTTAAGCTCGGTTGTCGTCCCAGTCTCTACACAAATTGACTTTCCTGCCATATCCTCTAGAGTTTTAATACCGCTCTCTTTGCGCACCATCATTCCTTGACCGTCATAAAAAGTTGTGGGAGCAAATTCTGCCCCGACTTGGGTATCACGGCTCGTGGTCCAGGTTGTGTTGCGCGAGAGGAGATCAACTTCCCCTCCTTTTAATGCTTCAAACCGTTCTGAAGAAGTGAGGTTCCGAAATTCAATGGCGTTTGGATCATTAAATAAGGCAGCCGCGATCGCCCGGCAAACATCAACATCTAAACCAGAATATTCGCCCGTTTCATCCACAAAACTAAAGCCGGGAATATTGCCCTCAACCCCACAAATCAAAGTACCGCGCTCTAAAACGATATCCAAGCGACTTTGACCACTCGTCGCCGTTGCTGATTGTTGATTACTAGTTCCTCCGGCATCAGAGGCAGTTTCTGAATTATTGGCGCAAGCCGTTACTGAGGAGGCCAAAAGCGTAACGGCGAGCAGCAATCCACTCCACTTGTGCATATTGAATGATAATTGTGTTTTTCGGATTAAGATTTCAGTTGTTTTTGAAACAAAAACTTTGTCAATTCAGCATACATTGAAAAGGATGCCATTTTTCGTAACAACTGCAACACCCCATCCTTATCATCTCTAACTCGTGATGATAATTAACGCAATTGTTTTTCAAGAAAAGAGAGTAACGCCTCCCAAGACGCTAAATCAGCCGTTGCATCATATTGAGAACTATCGCCTTGTGCTCCCCAAACCGTAAAGGAATGACGGACTCCCCCATAAAGTTCCATTTGATAATCAACCTCGGCTTCATTCATGGCTTGGGCTAAAGCCGCAACTTGTTCCATCGGGGCAACAGGGTCGTCCGATCCATGTAAAATGAGCACTGGTGCTTGGACTTGTTCATAATTTTGATTGTCTGGGGTTTCTAAGCCACCATGAAAGCTCACAAACCCATTAAGACCTGCTCCAGCCCGAGCAAATTCGAGGGCGGATGCGCCACCAAAACAATAACCGATCACAACGACTCTTGAACCATCAATTCCAGGTAAGTTTTGCGCTTCTTGCAGCCCGGCAAAAAGTCGTTGGCGCATCGTTTCGCGATCGCTGTATAGTTTATTGCTTTCCGCTTGTGATTCCTCAGTCGTTTCGGGTCTAATGCCTTGACCATACAAATCAATGGCAAAGGCAGCATATCCCTGTTCTGCTAGCATCTGCACCCGACGTTTTTCATACTCACCAATCCCATCCCAGTCATGAATGAGAAGGACGACGGGTTGGCTTTTCCCCAACCCTTCATTAATGGCGTAATAACCTTCATAAGGTTGTTCATCAATTGTATAAACAATGGGCTCTTGGACAATATCCGCGTGAGCGGGTGCCGTCAATGCCAAAGAAAATGCAAGACTACTAAGTGTTACTAAGAGTTTTTTGAGCATAAGAATCGAAAAAGATGGAAATTTAGACCCATTTTAGAGAGTTTTCCCCGATTCGTCATGGAAAAGAGCTACGTATTTTTTCTAACTACTGTTCGAGAGCAGGCAATTCTACTTCGGGTTGCAATTGACTAGGGACCATCACGGAAAGCATAATGAATCAGTATCCCTTCAAGCATACAGCCAAACTTCTTGTATAGTCGGATTGCTGTCTCATTATCGGTATACACTGTGATTTTAAAACACATAAAGTTGAGCTAATGATCACCATAACGAATCGCTAACCGAGAAGTATTGGCTCCTTTTGCACCTTCGTGTGCTAGTTGCTATCTAACGATTAGCATCACCGGATGCTGATAGGCTATGCCACCCAACTGATCGCCTTGCCGTTCCGGTGCATGCGGTTGTTAGATGTGGATTCATTCTGTATAGATTTCGTCATCTTGAATCAAATCATCTGATATATTTTGACCTTCTATAAGCTGTTCCTCTGCTTCCTCCATCTCTTGCGTAACTGCTGCATGAACTATCTTTAAACCGGCTGACAACTTATGAGTGAGAAGGATTTTTCGTTGACGATTTACTCTTTGTTTGAACTCCTGCTTTAGCCAATCGTTAATATATGACTGATCTTTATAAATAACACCATAATCGCTATCCCTAGTGATAATCACAATATCTTTGCCACTATCAATAGCACACTGAACAATCCACTCCCAGTTAATCGCATCTCCAATAGAATTGTCATTCGATTTCCGAGGTGGATATCCTAGGCAAAACCTCTTTCGAGCCAAACGACGAATTGCAAAACGCCTTTCGGATTCACGATTCAAATTATACGAAGAATTTACCTTAAACAATCTTTGAAGTGATTTATATACTGGATCGTTTTGTGATGGATTAGTTAATATTTTTTGAATTTTTTCATTCACTTTCTTGGATTGATTTGTGATCTCCTGACGGCTTTTTTCAATCATTTTTGATGCTGAAGCGCAGCAACCAAAGCAGGTGTAGATAGCTTTCCCCAGTCAGGAGTTGAAAACCTAGTCAACGACTCAATAATAACTTTTTGCCTATTCTTCTTATACTCCATCTCAATTTGGGAGCCAATGATCAATCGATCTTTACAAGCCTCTAACTGTTCAAGATATTTTGTACTTATATCTGATTTTCGGATGCGATAAAAATCAAGAAGAATATTAGTATCTACAAAAAGTAGAGCATCCATATCCGGTGTTTGGTTATTGTTAGGCACTGACTCCCCTATCAAGAGATTGGACATCTAACGGCTTAGCTGAGCGGCGGCAGATAGACTAGGCATCATCACCAATCTTTCAACCGTCCGCTCCAGCGCGTTGTTAGACCGCTTTTATTGGTTAGATACTTACACCTATTTAATGTAAAGATGACCATTTAAATTTAAGGCATCTATGGATGTTGAAACGAAGAAAATTTTGCTATCCTGTTCGCTGTTGCAAATTGGTAATCCAGCAACATTTAGAGATGTATTCATAAGAATAGGAATTCCACTCATATCATAGACTCTTGATATTAGCTCATAAATTTCTGGGTTGGAGCTATACGAGAGTGTTTGAATACGACTTGTTCCATCAGCATGTACTATTGCGGGTGCATACTCTTTAGCTTTTTGTTTTGCTTTTGCACTAAATGACATGTAGGGGGAGGAAAATTGAAAATCAAACCAATCTGAAGCATGTTCTTCAAGGACAATAGGAGCAATGGGGCGAAAAAACTCTCTTTGCTTAATTTTTTCACTAACAGCTACTTTTGTTTCTAGCCTTGCTGGAGAAGCCAAAATGCTTCTATGACCCAGCGCTCTTGGGCCTATTTCAGATCTTCCTATATGCCAAGCAAGAGATTTATTGTCAAGGATGAGTGAAGCCATCTTATTATAGTCATCGCTTGAGATTTGCTTCCCAACTTTTCTGAGACCTTGACCTAAATATGGAATTTCATCACATGTAACGTGCATTCGATGAGAATGAAAAAATTGTAGTAATGAACCTAGAGATTGACCTTCATCACCTGGACAGGGAGGAACATACACATTGTTATAATTTAACCTTTCACCAATTTCAGTATTTGAAATTATATTTAAAGCACATCCTCCTACAAGAACAATATTATCGGAATAATGTCTGTATCTATTTATTGTTGCAACTAAATCATCAGTAAATATTTTTTGCAATGTATAAGCAAGATTAGCGGAATCTTCAAAGTCATCTATCCTTAGAAGATTTAATAATTTACTGAGGTTTTTTTCCTGCCAAATAGTATCAAGATGTAAGAACTCTTCTCCAAGCAAAATTTCTTCATACTTAGGACTAAAAATGCCATAAGCTGACAGTCCCATTACTTTTCCTGAAGCATGAAAGTCGCCAAATAATTTCGTAGCAATCACATTCCAAACTCTTCCGTCAAATCTAGGTTTGTGTATATCATTTATAGGAGAGATAGAATTATCATGGTAATGATAAGCTAAAAAGTTTGGTTGATTAGAATTAATTCGACGATCTCCTCCTCCATCAAAAGCAATTACAAGTGAATCCTTTAGACCAGAAAGATGAGAAAATGCAGCATGGGCATCTAAGTGTTCAACATCATAAATTTCCTTTTTTGGGAAATAGTTATGTACAAATTCAGAAACTATAGAATAGAGTCTTTCAGAATGATGCCTACTAACGACAAATTGAATGTCATCATTAATTGAGTATTCATTAAGCAAAAGTGAAATCAATGATTCTAAAGTGCTCAGTTTTTCAATCCTATAACGTTTTTTATTGAAAAATCTTTCTAATTCGAGATGCAAAATAATCTGTAATTCATCTGCAATAGTGATGCATGAATCATGTGCATTTTCTGCTAGTGAAATATAGTGCATACTTATTTACTCTGTAAATTTATCTGATTTTTCTGCTAAAGAATAAAATGTGTTGACAACTTTATACTGATGTATTTTGCAGAAGTTAACTCCAAATAAAAAAAATCCGAAAACACTTCCAAGCAATGAGAATAAAAGATAACTAACTGGAAGAGGATATGTTCCAAGCAAAGATGCAGGAAAATTTCTTAAAATTCCTAGTATATGTCCAGCAAGTGCGTATACTAGGCTTCTTAAATCCTTGTATTTTGAAAACAAATAAAGATGCAAGGATGTAGCACCGATTCCATAAATAAAAAGTTTTTTTCTTAGTTGCCAACTATCTCTTGGATGCTGATGCAAGACTATAGATTCAGAGTCATACATCAGATCGTATCCACTCTTTATTATTCGATAACCCATCTCTAAAGAACCACCATGTGGAATAGGAGCGCCTGGATCAAACAGTATATTAAAGAGACCAACCTTCAAAAATACATGTTTAGGAATCATTGAGTTAGCACCAGCAATTATGTTGAATAAAGGCCAAACTTTATTAGAATAATTAGACTGCAAAGCATCATTAGTCCAATAAGTAGACTTAGCTCCTTTGCTAAGCCCCCCTTTTGCTTCCCAAATTTTTTGAGAGTATGTTAGCGTCTCGAAAGCCCTAACATTTCCTGATACATACCCTAAGTTTGAATTTCTCTCAAAATGACTAGCCATCTTATCAAGCCAATTCGAGTTTTCTATGACTACATCATCATCAATAAAAGCTATAAGGTTTGCCCTTGCCAACAAAATTCCATGATTTAAAGCATTTCTTTGTCCAGCTTCTTTAATACATACATATTCAACTTTTTTGTATAAAGAACATAGATTCGGATGTCTTTAAATCATCAGGAGCATTGTCAATAACTATGATCTCAATATCACTTCTTGTCATCCAGCCATAATCTTTTAGACTTTCAAGTAGTCGTTCTAACTCCAAAGAGCGATTTCTCGTTGGTATTATCAAACTGATTTTATAGTAAGAATTTTCCATCTGTGGTATCTCATCTTGCAACTTAGTGTGAGTGTGAGTTAAAGTTTAGAGTTAGACTAGTGCAGCGCGGTAGAAGTAACTGACCACTAAAGTTGAACCAAAATCAATGCTTCGAGCATTCGCTAACTGGTCAACTATTTTCGCCAGGCTGCACTAGTCTATATACTACCTAGATTAATTTTTTTATAAGAACTGACAACCAAATTTGCCGACGTTAATTTTTCAGCCTCATAAGTAGTGCTAAGTGCAATACATTTCATACAAGCTTGCCTGGCGGCTTCAATCCCATGTGGCGAGTCTTCAATGACAACACAATTTAAAGGATTAACTTTCATTTTCTTAGCAGAATACAAAAAAATATCAGGCTTAGGTTTCGATATATAGTTAACATCGGATATTGAAAATACATTGCCATTAAACAGTTCAAACAATTCCAACTTACGATCAATAAAGGTTAAGATACCTCTATCTAAAGAAGTTGCAATACAGACGCTATATGAATCTGAGATCTGTTCAAAAAAATCCTTAAATCCATTGATGAAGGTGATTTGGGATTCCAAAAGTTCACACATTATAGTTTTTCTTTCAACGAGCATATTATCCATACTTTCATTAAAACCATAAAATTTCTGAATAGTAGCCGTACTCTCTCGAAGAGACTGCCCAGTTACCAAATGCTTGATTTTATCTCGATCATAGATATATCCTCTACGGTTTAAGAATATTTTCTGTTCTTTGTCCCAGATAACTTCGCTGTCAACAACAACGCCTTCAGCATCAAAAATAATAGTGTTAATCATGATTCTCTCCGATTTAAAATTTATTATCAAGAATATGATGGGAAAGCCCTTCTGGAGTTCCTAAATCTATATATTTACCATCTTTAAAGAAAACAGCTTTTATACTCAATCCATTGGCAATAGCGAGATTAAATATATTGCTAAGAGGCTGTTTTCTATGCTCCAAAGAAATATTCAGTTGTTGATTAAGTAACTTAGAAAAATTTGGTGACCAAACAGCAATTCCCCAAGTATTAAAAATACTTGATACAGCAGGTTTCTCAAACACTTCTATAACATTTCCATCCAAATCAAACTGTACAGGACCTAATTGCTCTGGTTTGGATGTTGGAAAAACACCTAATACCAGGTCTGCCTGACAAGATAAAATTTTATCCCGTACTATGTTGATAGCATTGAAGGGATAGAAAATAGTATCAGGTAGAGCTAAACAAACATAATTATTCTTATACCATTCAAAACCTTTGTTTATTGCATCAGACAATCCATATGGCTCTTTTTGATTGAGATATGCAATATCCATACCTAAATCACTACCATCACTAAAATATTTGATTATTTCTGTTTTACTATCAGATATCACTATTAAACATGATTTAATATTTGTACAACACATAGCTTGTATTGAGTACTCAGCAACAGCTCTAGGATAGACCTTATTGCTTTGTTTAAAATTATCTGTTGTAAAAAAGACTGGTAATAGTTCTTTTGCGTATCGAAATGTATTAAGGCGAGAGCCAATACCTGCTGCTGGTAATATTCCAATAAACTCTTTCATATAAATCTAATACCTCCAACCACTTTTTCCTTTTCTAAAAAACGTAATTGCCTTTAAGGGAGCTAATATGACACGCATTTCTTCTATCGTTAAATCGGGAGCTTTTTCAATAATATCGGTAATCAAATCAACCATGCCATGATAGCGAGGCTTGTTTTTCCAGTAACCAACAGCCCAATCTTCTATTACATAAAAACCTCCTACTACTACATAATCTATCAATGTATGAAAGCAGGTTTCTGTCTCTGCTCGTTGGTGCGATCCATCATCAATAACAACATCAAATTCCCCTTCTATCTGAGCTATCTCTTTCAATTTAGAGACATCGTTCTGATCACATTGATAGACTATTACGTTTTGAGGAAATTCAACCTCAGGAATACGGATATCTATCCCAATTATTTTTGATTCTGGATGCTGAAAGTAATGAGACCAAAGCTTTAAAGAATCACCAGATGCTATGCCAATCTCTAATAGACAAATCTTTTTATACTTGAGAGAACCAAGAATAGAGAAATATTCACACATTAAACCATGTTCAATTTTGTCTGTATTAAAGCTTTCCATAATTTTCTCAAAGTGTGAATATACATTTTGAATTAGAGAACAAGATAAACTTATAGATCGTTAAATTTATCTTTAATCTCCTCTAAGACTCTTTTGTAAGCAGGAATCCTCTCTAGCAAGTAATAGCTTCTTTGGGATTCTTTTACAAAAGCCTGCTCTAGCTGCTCCTCATCCCAAGTGTGTTGTAATCCAGCACCCATAACTATATTTCTTTCAGACATTCGTTGTTTAAAGGCAAGTTTTCTTGACTTTAAGTTTTCAAATGGACAAAAACCAAACCATATTAAAAATAATTCTTGATCTATGGGAGACGAATATTGAGTTTGATGTCTTCCAAGAGTATATTGTCCATCAGGAGCATGATGGAGAAATCTGCTTCTATGTAATGGATTTGCTTTTGTTATAGGCGCATAATCAGCTTCTAAATAACCATAGCTTTTTTGAAAAATCAAATGTTCTTTGCCTAATTTTTTGTATCTGTCCTCTAATTTATCCGCCATTACAATTCCATTTGTTCTTACACCTAGTAAATTGGGGTTTCTTTGTTCAAACTCAATTAAGTATGTCTTCAAATCACTACTTAATATAAACTCAGTGGTATTTAGAATTATTTTCCAACCATCAATTTCTCGTTCAATTTCCATTAATTCTTGATCGGCATCAATAAAATCCCAATCATAATTTCTTGACTCACGAATTTCCCAATCAGGCGTAAGTTCTCTGATAATTTGAACAGAATCATCTGTTGAACGATAATTGACTAGAATTCCATGATCAAAAATCTTGGAATGATAGCTCAACCAGTATGGCAACAAAAACTCTTCATTGTAGAAATGTGAGATAAGTGTCAACTTCATTTATACGATTCCTCTATCCTCTATCTAACATCTTAAAGTTCTTGCTTGAAAATTAATCACACCATTTTCTAAGTTTATTTGTAAGTGTTTCCACTAAATCATCATTGCTCAACAACTGCTCTGTATAGAATGAAGCATCACTTAGTTTTCTTATTATTTTTTCAATTCCATGTTTGAGTATGAATTGTTGCCTAGTAATATAGAATGCTTCTTCAAGCTGAATATCATTAAGGAAAACTGGTTCAAATGCAAGAGCAAAATCTATTCCAAGTTGAAAATCATGCTGAAGATTTGGCGACCATAATGCAATTGAGTCAAAAGTCACTTGTTCCCAGTCATTTAGTAGAAGCCTTTTTAAGGCTGAGGTTAAGTCCGATACGTCAGTTACAAATAAATCAATAGGTCCATCGTTTTCCTTAAATGTTTCATAAAATTTCGTATCATAAAGATGATAACTAGACTCATCTGTTATGTAATTCTGTATATTATCTGCCAATTCATGTTTATTTGTTTTTGCAATGATGACCATATCCAAATCAGCGCTATGTCCCATAATATTTCTTAACTTAAAGCTGGTTTGCTTGCATGAAAGGCAAGAAATATTTGTGTTTCTTGTCACTAATTGATGAGGTAAAAAGTCAGGATTTTGAAGGGTTGAGCAGTAATAGCATGTCCATATCTCAGAGGAAATATCAAAGCAATTATTAAGATAATAATCTTCAAGGCTCATTCCTTGCGTTTTCTCAAGCAATGGTACTGGGTAGCCTAGCTTTTCGTATTTATAAGCATCAAACTTATTTAAGAGTGGAAAGATATTAATTTTATCCAAATCTTCCATATTGAAAATTTGCGATTTTTTCTCGGTATAAGACTTTTCATCTATTATTTTCTTGTTGAAATATGCGGACTGAATTTTAAAATAATTCAAAATAGAATTTGGCGTTCTTTTGTCGTTTAGACTATCTTCTAACCCGTCTAATAAGTAAAAAGGAAAGCCTGTTCCAAAAATTGCTACTATTTTGTCTTGGAATTTTTCTCTTAGACACTTTACTACTAAGCTATGCTTTTGAAAGAGTTCATGTACTGCTCTTTCTGAAGCATAAAATCTGTGAGATTTATCAATAAATTTCATAATGTCATGATAATCAATTGCTTCATCTACGAATTGTCGATCAGAGAAGTAAGAAATAATATTGAATAGTCCTAGTTGGTATTGTTCGGTTAGGGGAATCAATCCTCTAACTTTATGTAAAAGATGATTTTTATCACCAACATAAAAGTGCAGAATAGATCTATTTTTTAATAAAAGAGATTGCTTGCTTGCTCCTATAGTTATTGTATTTTCAATTGAGATAGAACATTTCATTTGGACGAGTCTAACTATTTCCTCAAGTGATAAATCTTGATTCGTATGAGTTTTTTGGGAATTTTGAAGAATATCCCAGACTCCGCCATAGTGTCTACAGTAAACTACTTGACAGGTTTTATCTTGAAAGGAAAAGTAGTCAAACAAATCACTTGCTAAATCATCTTTCAAGTCTTGGATAAAAACCAGAACTATATCTTTATCTTTCAATATTTTGAGGAGTGAATCAAGTACCGAGATTTCAGATTCTGCATATCTCAAACATTCATTAGTAAAAACAATGCATTGAACTTTTATGTCTTTCATGAATTTTAAAGCAAAGTTTTTTTAACCAGTTTGTCAACTAGCTAGATTTACTCCAACGACTAAATTCGGGTAGTCAAGAACTTTTTGAACTCGTTATCAGTAATCTGACAGTCTGATTCTTAGCGGTCTAACTATTTATTATGCGGAAACTTTCGGGATATCAACCCTGTGTGGAACAAAAAGCAGAAACTTTCCGTATATTTACCCGAATTAGCAGGATATCAAGAAACTTTCGGGATATTTGTCGAAGATATCCTGACTTTTTCTGGATATTATACCAATTTGTCACAAGATCAAGAATTTTTCGGGATATCATTCCGTGGAAAAACCTCCTAAAACACTCCTTGAACAGGTTAGCGATCTTATTCGTTTGAACCATTATTCTTACAAGAGCGAGAAAAGCTCTATGTTAATTGGATAAAACCCTACATTATATTTCATGATCGAGGTCATCCTAAAGAAATGGGTGGAAGAGAATGAGTTATACTGCAACTGCGGTATGACATTGTTGTATCATTAACAAATAATTTGTGACTAGAGCAAATATACGGAATTACATAGAGTTATGATACAAATTGCTAAAAGCATCACTGTGTAATCAACCAGTCAGTTTTCTCTGGGCAGATCGTTAGGGTAAAAGCGCGATCGCGTGGTCTTCTCAGAATCATTACTTCGCTGCTTGTTCAGCGGTGGGAGAACTCATGGTGTCTCAACCCCATACCTCTCCTATTTCTCTCAGCGCGATCGATTTTTCTGCACAAGGGAAATTTTTAGCTGCTGCTGGACAAGCTGGAACGCTCAAAGTTTTTTTACCTATTAAAATACTACAACACACAAAATTCTAAGTTGATTGGGAAATCGAAAATAGCAAGCCGCATGAAATTGAGACACTGATTACCAGAGCGCGATCGCTAATCGAGAAGCATTGGCTCCTTGAGAATTGTATACACGGTATATGGCGATAGCTCATCGGGAAGATTGGGGGAAGCGCCAGCCTGATGCTTTATTTCTCCTCTTTCATCAAGTTTGTGAATCTCAGACAACTTCATAATTCATCTCGTGCAAAATCTTGAGTTATCGAGAACTTATAGTTCCTCAAGCATAACTTATTGGTAAATTTAGAGGAGATGTTCTACCAGCAACATGAGCCGTATAACGGTGAAGTTGTGCGGCGGCAGATAACCTCGAACTCTCAACAGATAATCTCTATTCCGTCCGCACCAACGCAGTGTTAGGTGGCACTAAACCTTGCGCCAATCAAACAAATATGCTACTTTTAGTCATCATAACTCACTTTGATTAACTTTAGTCTGTGCTAACACATCATCCCCAACTAGATTTTGAATATTTGGCATTTGAGCACGGTCAGTCTCTTGTGGTACATGCAGATTGCTTTGAATGGCTAGGAAAGTTGCCTGACAATAGCATTCACGCTGTTGTTACCGATCCTCCCTACGGGGTTAAGGAATACAATTTCGATCAGCTAGAGAAAAAGGAGAATGGTAAGGGAGGAATTTGGAGAATACCACCGTCATTTGATGGAAGTATACGTGCTCCACTTCCGCGTTTCACTGCTCTTAATGAAAAAGAAAGGGCTGATTTATGTCGCTTTTTTCTAGAATGGGCAAGAATGGTTAACCGTCCTATGTGTCCAGGTAGCCACATATTCATCGCATCTAACACTTTTCTTTCACAGATGGTTTTTCAAGCACTGATAGATGGTGGGCTTGAATACAGGGGGACAGTCATTCGATTAGTTAGAACATTACGTGGTGGCGATAGACCGAAAAATGCAGAGGAGGAATTTGATGATGTATGCTCTATGCCTCGTGGTTGCTACGAGCCGTGGGGTGTTTTTCGCAAGCCTCTCTTAAAAGGGATGAAAGTGAGTGATTGCCTGAAAGAATTTGCAACTGGAGGACTAAGAAGGAAGCCTGATGGAAACCCTTTTGAAGATGTGATTCCTAGTGAGCGAACTTCTCAAAAAGAACGCAAAATCGTAGAACATCCTAGTCTTAAACCGCAGTCTTTTCTACGAAAGATCGTTTATGCTTCTTTGCCTATGGGCAGTGGGATTGTTATTGATCCCTTTATGGGATCAGGTTCTACGATAGCAGCAGCAGAGGCAGTGGGCTATAAAGCGGTTGGAATCGAAAGATACAAGGATTATTTTGATGCCAGTAAACTTGCCATTCCAAAATTAGCAGAACTACAAACTGAAGATGATCAACTTTCCTTACAAATTTGATGAATCTTCGTATATCCAATTTCCTTTCATTTTGCTATAGCCTTGCTTGTTAATACTTGCAGTAATAGTTCGTCGGCTAGTTGCAGAGCGGCCAGAAAAGTTCCAATCACCTTCCTCAAGTTTAGCTGCATAAACCGCTCTAAAAACAAAAGGCTTAGGGTCGATATTTTTAATTTTGTCACTAGATGTATTGCTATCAAAGCAGAAAACCATAAGCCAAACTGATTCAGGATTATGACCTTGCCAACCGCTAAGATGTCTTGAACCTTTTACTTCTAAGCCCTGACTTGAATACTGCACTGCGTTGTCAGGGAAGGTATTTACTGGTATTAAGTCTGGGTGACCATTATGATACTGATTTTTTACTAAGCTAGGACAATATTTGGGAATACTCATGTTCATGAATTCGCCCACGATACTACTAAAATTTGCAGGCATTAAAAAACTTTCAAGGCGTGACATCTCCTTTGTCTTGAGTTGTCCATTAATAAAGCCTATGAAGTCAATAAATTCATTCATGGCTTGATAGATGTGAATAGTTTCTAGGCCATAAGGTAAATCACAGTCAGGATTAAAAGAATCTGGATCAACCGGGATTGGTGAACAAGCTTGTAGTTCTTTTTCTTCTTCTCTATCTGTCATCAATCTGGTTTGGCTTTGATTCCAATAGCTTTGCTGGTTCAACGCCAAGCACTGCCGCAAGTTTTTCAATATTAAGGGCAGAGATGTTTCTCTCACCTCGTTCAACAGAACCAACATATGTCCTGTGCAAATCTGCTAAGTCAGCCAATTGCTCCTGACTTAGCCCAAGTTTTTTTCTATAAAACTTGATATTTGACCCAATGGTGGCAAGTATGCTCGGCATGGGTCTTATTTTGGTGAGATGATGCCTATAAGTCTACAGCTTATAAGTAGCAACCCTGAGTACATGCATAACTGCGGCAAATGTTAGGTGTTTCTCAGAAAGCATTGCTATTGGGTTAAGTGAACCTGCCACCTAACTATTTATTATGCGGAAACTTTCTGGATATCAACCCTGTGTGGAACAAAAAGCAGAAACTTTCCGTATATTTACCCGACCTAGCATGATATCAAGAAGCTTTCGGGATAGTTGTTGATGATATCCTGACTTTTTCTGGATATCATATCAATTTGTCACAATATCAAGAATTTTTTCGGGATATCATTCCATGGAAAAACCTCCTAAAAAACTCCTTGAACCAGTTAGCGATGTTATTCGTTTGAAGCATTATTCTTACAAGACCGAGAAAAGCTCTATGTTAATTGGATAAAACCCTACATTATGTTTTGTGATAAAGGTCATCTTAAAGAAATGGTTGGAAGAGAATGAGTTATGCTGCAACTGCGGTATGACATTGTTGTATCATTAACAAATAATTTGTGACTAGGGCGAATATACGGAATTAATAGAGTTATGATACAAATTGCTAAAAGCATCACTGTGTAATCAACCAGCCAGTTTTCTTTGGGCAGATCGTTAGGGTAAAAGCGCGATCGCGTGGTCTTCTCAGAATCATTACTTCGCTGCTTGTTCAGCAGTGGGAGAACTTATTGTGTCTCAACCCCATACCTCTCCTGTTTATCTTTAACCAACGAGGGGTATTGCTCTCAGCGCGATCGATTTTTCTGCACAAGGGAAATTTTTAGCTGCTGCTGGACAAGCTGGAACGCTCAAAGTTGGGGATTTAGAACAGTCTGATCCTCAACTCATTCTCAGCGAAGACTATGCCTCCACTTGGATCGATACCTTACATTGGATCTCATATTTGGATCTTCTGATACTAGTCGTATGAGGAACTACAGCCATCAAAGCCGGATCCTCATCTCCATAAGGTTCACTCACAACAAGAGCGGGTCGCACTTTAAATTCTAAGTTGATTGGGAAATCGAAAATAGCAAGCCGCATGAGATTGAGCCACTGATCACCAGAGCGCGATCGCGCTACCGAGAAGCATTGGTTCCTTTTGCGCCTTCGTGTACTAGTTGCTATCTAACGATTTTATACTACTGTGATCTTTATTGCTGCTTTCAAGCGTTAATCTCAATGTTTTCATAGAGGGCAATGATTTCGATTTGAGCTTCAAATGCACTCAAGGACAACGTAACATTCGGATCATCATATTCTGATAGCAGCCATTGATTAGCAGCCGTTTTGACGTAGTGTTCTACCTGAATACTGTACTGATCAATGAGGAGATATTCGCGGAAGCTTTCAATGGTGCGGTAAGCAGAAAACTTTTCGCCGTGATCGTAATCTTGGGTTAATTTGGACAACACTTCAGCAATAAAGCAGGGATTGGTCACGGTGTCGGTACGCCCGGTTTGAAGCTGTAGGGGTTTTTCGACAACCATCAGATCGGGATAGGTGTAAAGATTGCGATCGGGAATCCACAACCGTTGATCGGCTCCGAAAATCCGGTAAGGTTTGCCTCGCAAAGCAGATTTGAGCAGGGTTGCAAGGTTAATTGCCAATTCGTTGTGGTCAGGTGTACCTCCCGTCATGAGTCGAATTTCTCCGTTTACATATTCATGGCGTTCCTCCGAAGCCATTTCAAATTCCAGATATTCTTCACGGGTATAGGTGCGTTGCTCAAGTGTCTGTGTCATGGTGTATTCAAACTCCCTTATGCTCAACGGTATCTGGCATTTGCTGGATGATTTCCATCGTACGAACGCTGACAGTGCAGACCCGATCGAGCAGGTTGATGACGTGTTCCCTGTAGTCCGCAAACTTTTAGGTGTTAAAGAGTTTGGCGATCATCGGGTCTTTGGGTTTCTTTTCTTTGTACTGGTCGAGTATCCATAATCTCAATTCTGACTCATCGACAAGGTTCCGGATCTGAAACTGGGAAAGACGGTTGGACAAGTAGCTGCATTAAGGCGGGCGATTATGCTGCGCATAGGCTGTGCCAACGTATCTCACCAATTACCTTCCGGTTACGTCTCCACCGAGGACTTGCGGCATAACGGCAAAACGCAGCGGCGGCAGATAAACTCAAACTCAGCACCAGCAGTTTCCGCCCGTCCGCTGCCGTGACGTGTTAGCTGGCGCATGGGATAGAATTACCCGATAAAATGGGTGTAGATTAAATACTTTAAAGATTCGCTCCATGAACTCAACAGTTAGCTTGCTTACCCGCATTACTCAAACACCTGGTCAGTGTGGTGGTCGTCCTTGCATCCGAGGGATGCGAATTCGAGTGACTGATATTTTAGAAATGTTGGCTGAGAACGTTAGCATCAATGAAATTTTAGAAGACTTCCCCGATTTGGAACTAGCAGATATCCAAGCTTGTTTGCTTTTTGCAGCTCGCCGTACTGATTTCCCCAGACTAACGGCATGAAAATTTGGATTGATGCCCAACTACCGCCAACGCTGGCGAACTGGTTATCAGCGACTTTTGGTTTAGAAGCGTCTGCTCTAAGAGATTTGTCTCTTCGAGATGCTCAAGACATCGAGATCTTTGAAGCAGCGCGAGCCGAAAATGCCGTGATTATGACTAAAGATAGCGACTTCATTGATTTGGTCTGTCGCCTGGGAACACCTCCTCAAATTTTATGGTTGACCTGTGGTAATGTCACGAATCGGAATCTGAGGCAATTGCTGTCAGCTATTTTACCTGATGCTTTAGAACAACTACGGCAAGGAACAATGATCGTAGAGATCAGCAATGCTCCTTAAGCTATTTATTGGTTAGCCTCAAACCTTACCCTATAGACTACACTTGAGTGGACTAATCCCAAGCACCGACAAGTAGCCTTGAGCCTAGTAATTAGGCTGAATTTTTAGGTTGATCATTAATACCAAAATACCAAAAAGATAACCTACAACAGCTCCAAGTATTCCCATAGCTGATGTCATACCATCTTCTTCCTTTCTAGAAGTACCTTAGTAAACGCCCAAAACAGCGTAATTTCGTTGACTCATACTAGTGTCAATTTGTACAGTGCGTAAGTCCTACTAACTATTTATTGTACGGAAACTTTCTGGATATTCACCCTGTATGGGATTAATTTGAGAAATTTTCTGTATATCTACCCTATATAGAATGATATCAAGAATCTTTCGGTACATTTGTCAATGATATCCTGACTTTTTTTGGATATTATACCAATTAGTCTCAACATCAAGAATTTTTCGGGATATCATTCCGTGGAAAAACCTCCTAAAAAATCCTTGAACAGGTTAGGTTTGCAACAAGTGCTAAAAAAGCCGAAAATAGAACGAATCATTTCGGTAAGACTTCAGTATAACTCCGCCTAATTCCACTCTTGTTCCATTTTCTTTTCAGTGTCTATAATTTCTTGTTTCAATTTTTGCCAATCAAGATGAAGATTAGGAATATCTTTTGTTAATTTTCCTTGTTTGAGAAACAGAACGCGATCACTGAAAAATTCTGCAATATCCAGTTGGTGATTGACCATTAAAATGGTCATTTCTTGGGTCTTTAGAAACTCGATCACTTTTGTCGCTATGCCAATATCTAATGCGGAAGTGGGTTCATCTAATAACAAGACTTGCGGTTGCATGATTAACCCTCGTGCAATGGTCACTAGCTGGCGTTGTCCTAAAGACAGTTGTAATTCGTTTTTATCGAACCAACTTTCCGGAATTTGTAGCTGTTCGCAGTAAGCCGTGAGGCGGGTATTAATTTCCGACTGAGATAGTTGTTGTAAAGTTAGGGGATATGCGAGGGCTTCTTTTACTGTCATTCCTAATAGCTTGGGTTCTTGGGGAACTAAAACAATTTGTTTACGTAGAGAAAGAACCGGAATCTTATTGTAAGGCGTTCCCTGAAAAAAAAGCGTTCCAGTTGTCGGTTCGCTTAAACGATTGAAGAGGCGGAGTAGAGAGGTTTTTCCAGAACCAGAAGGTCCAAGAATGACCGCGCGATCGCGCGGTTTAATCTCAACAGAAATTGCTTGCAAAATTTCTGTGAAGCCAAGGCGATCTGATAAAGTGACTTGCTTGGCTTCTAAAATAATCTCAGGAGGATTTGTCATTTTTCTTGCTTCAGATGAACGGCTTTTCCTAAATAGCGAAACCAAGTCAAGTAAAGCGCGATCGAAAGTAGAACTAATACGAGTAACAGCAAACCAAATTGTTCCCATTGCTTGGTTAAAATCATCATTCCGGTTAAAAATAAGACCAGTTGCCAGGGAACAGCAATGCAAATTGCAATGATATCCCGTCGATTTTCTTGCCGAATTTTAGCTTGTTGAGGAAAAGACAATTTCTTCCGCATCGGTTGCCAAAATCCAAAGGGTTGCGTGACTCGATAGAAGTTATCTAAAACCGCTTCTTCCGTGGGAGGCGTTAAGAACGTCCCAATAATACAACCGAGGAAAGAAGCACTCGCCGGAATTAAAAAATTAGCATATTCAGGTAAGGCAATGCCACTCAATTTCGTAATAATAGCAGTGACCATTCCTGCAATCATTCCGACAGCAAACCCATAGCCATTAAAGCGCCACCAATACCATCTTAAAAGTAAGGGAATAAATAATCCGGAACCAAAGCCTAAGGTAATCCATCCCCAAATATCATTAATATTCACAACCGGAAAACTAAATAATAAACCGATTAAAACAACCGCGACAGAAGCCACGCGACTTTGAATAATCAGTTGTCGGTTATTCGCATTGGGATTGAGGTAAGCTTGATAAATATCTTTCACCCAATAGGCAGCACTAGAGTTAATAATCGAGTCAAAGGTGGACATGGCAGCGGCAATAAAACACGCCACCAACAAGCCTTTAATTCCTACAGGAATGTACGCTTCAATTACTGTGGGTAAGACTAATTCGGGATCGGCAATCACAGTATTAGTCAGTCCGTAATGAATGCCTAAAATGGCAAAAGCAGTAACCAGGGGCCAACGAAAAGCTAATAATAAGATCCAAAACAGAGAGAGTAATCCCGCTGCGCGATCGCTGCTAGCGGCAAAATAGCGTTGACTCATATAGCCCCCCGCACCACTAAACCCTTCAATTCCGGTTTTGAGGAGATAGAAAAATAGGGTAATGCCGAAGAGATTAAATGTTGAATATTGTCCCGGTAAATCCAGATTCGGGGGAGGAAGAAAGTTACTCCAATCAGTGAGGGTGGTGGAGATTGTTTGAAATTTATCACCACTGAGAGGAACGGAAATTGAAAAAGTTTCAGGTAGCGTAACCGTAGTTAAAGCTAAACTGCAAACATAAATAATAGCAATGAAGATTAAAACCCCTTGAAAAACATCAGTCCAAATCACGCCATAAAAACCGCTCGCAGCGGTATAAATCATCGCTAAAGTAATCATTAAAATAGCAGCTAAGCGATCATCAATGCCTAAAAGTTGACCAAAAAATTTCCCCCCACCCACAGCAAAATAACTAATAATCCAAATCGAGATAATGAGATTAGCAATGGCACTAATTAAACGGGCAATATTGCCTTCTCTGCCTTCCCCAAATCGTAATCGCATCCATTCGGCTAACGTCATTACTTGGGCGCGTCTGGTCCACTTTCCCATGAAGATCATGAAAAATGCCATAATCAACACAATGCCACCGCGAATTTCAATGAAAAAGCCTTTAATCCCAATGGCGTAAATTAAAGCGGTGATGATCATTGTTCCCGCAATATCCGTATTCGATGCCATCCCAGACGCCCCTAATGCCCACCACGGTAAACGCCGATTGCCTAAGAAATAAGCATCAATCCCTTGGGAGGCTTTCCGTTGTAAAATAAAGCCAAAACCAACAATTGTTAACAGATAAGCAGTAATAATTAAATAGTCTAAAAATTGCATGAATGAGTTTAGTTGGATAATTTTTCTTTAATCTCAGGCAAGGCTGCTTCTACACAGCGATATCCTTCTTGGATTAGAGTTTCTGCTTGGTGAAAATCAAAAATACCATACTGAGAAAGGCGCGGTTGTAATAAAATATCTGGCTGATAAAGTTGCAAGTTAATTTGGGTCACCTGTTGCTCCATAATATTAATAGTACTTCCAATGACATCAAAAATATTCGGAGTTGGCAAATTATTTTCATTCCGTTCCGGTAGCCAGTTATCCATTTTTTGAGCGAGCGTTTCTTGGACGGCTTCGTAACGAGACTTAATCGTATTTAAAAGTGCAATTCGATAGGTTTGGTTTTCTTTATTTCCGGTTTCACTGCTACTTTTTGAAGATTTCATTTCAGATAAAATTTCCTGAGTTTCACCGTTTGTTTCTGCTTCTGTTGACACTTCAGGAGGAAGTGAATAGGGATAATTGAGGTTAATGGCAATAACAACATCGCTTCCCATTGCTTGCACAACATCCACCGGTACAGGATTAGTGACACCGCCATCCACCAAATAAGTTTCTTCTCGATTAAAGGGAGTAAAAACACCAGGAATCGAAAGACTTGCCCTGACCGCATCGACCATTGATCCGGTTTTGAGGATTACCGCTTGTTGGGTTGATAAATCAGTGGCAACGCAGTGAAAAGGAATCGTTGTTTCTTCTAAATTACAGTCAAGAACATGAGTATAAATCAGGTCATAAACTTTGTCACCATCGAGTAAGCCTTGAGTGGGAAATTCAACATCCAGTAAAGAAACAATCGTTTTCCAATCAATCTCTTTCACGAATTCTTCTAAGTCATGTAACTGGTTAACAGCATGAATACCACCGACGAAAGCACCAATACTAGTTCCGGCAATATAATCAATGGTTATTCCTGCTGCTTCTAGCGCCCGAATTGCCCCAATATGCGCCCAGCCTCTGGCGCCGCCACTTCCCAGGGCTAAACCAACTTTCTTTGCCATTCTTTTTAATTTGTTACCCCAACAATGAGGTAATTATTCATGATTCATTCCGTTGTGTCAATTCTTGATCAAAGCTAAAAGACGGATATTGGATTCCCTTTTCCTGGAAGGCTTGTTTACTGCGACGAGTTAAATCAGTTTTGTAGATAAATTCATCTCGGGCATCCATGGGATAGGATTTTAACTTCAAGTGAGTACCCCATAATGCTTCAGAAACAATCACTGTAATCGGCAATTTGAGTTGGGTGTATTTGCTACTGTAAGCGGCTTGATAAAGGATATCAATGACCACTTCTAAATCAACATGATGATCGCAATAAAAATCGGTAACAACTTGCGCTTCGAGTTCGCCACTGTTACTATTAGAAATCGCTTCAGTCAAAATTTTACTATGAGGAATCGTGATTAGGTTATCATCTGGGGTTTTAACACGAATGCCTCTTAAGCCAAAGTCAGTGACTTCGCCATAATGATCGCCAATTTTAACGCGATCGCCGACACGATAAGGGGCTTCAAATAAGGCGACAATGCCAGCAATAATAGCCGTGGTATAGTCTTTAAAAGCAAACCCCAAAGTCAGCGCGATCGTACCAGTTAGTGCAATTAAATTCTGTCCTGATAGATTCAAAAACAAGTTAACTAAATAACTAACAGTAATAATTAAAACCAGTCCTTTCCAGAACGGAACTGATTGTTTGATTAGTAACCGATAACGCCGTGGAACTTGTTCAGAAGCCCAAGTTGTTATAAACTGAATTGAAACTAATAAACCATAACTAATTAAAAGAGCTAATCCCGCAAACAGTAGCTTATTCCAAGTTAAATCTGTGAATAAATCTTCTGAAATTTGCTGACTACCACCTGACTGGGCAACTAGATTAAATGCAATTTCTTTTAATCTCATTAATCTTCTCCAATTAAAAAGTTATTTTGACTCATTTTTTGTTTTATAGAAGTAAAAGTGATAGACACATACTTTACATTATTTTTTAAAAGTAAATTATATCTTAATAAGACTGTAATATTTTGATGCTATGAGTTGTATTTAAGATTACATTTTTCAAGGGAATTTACTGATAATGCTGAAATTATTTAAGCGTCTGAAACCTCAATATTTATTTGTAGGCTTGGTGAGTGTTACTTATATAACGTTATTTGTGGTAACAAATCAACTACAAGATCCGTTATGGGCTGATGAAAGTTCATTTTATGCAACTAGCCAACAATTTAGCCAGCAACTGATTCCAAGTTTTGATCAGCTTAAAAATTATGATGAATTGAATACACCATTACCTTTTATTATTTATGGTCAAATCCAATATTTATTTAATAATGGAGTATTTCCTGGACGCTTATTAAACTACATTTTGTCTATTACTATTATATTTTTGATTGGTTGGCCTAAGAATGATAAATATAGATTTTTATCAATCTTAGCTTCAATCGGTTTTTTACTATATCCATATTTTTTGTGGTTTAGTACTCGTTATTATACTGATATTATTGCTGCCTTTTTTGCTTTATTAGGTATAGTTAGCTATCGGCAAAAATTCCCTATTTTTAGCTGCTTTAATTTTATTTTGGCAATCGCATCTCGTCAATATATGCTAGCCTTTCCCCTTGGAGTTGCCGGTTATGAATTAATTCTTGCTATCCGAGAAAAAAAATGTCCTAGTTTAAGCTTTTTTTTACCAGCAATCGCTGCCCTATCAATCTTGGGCTGGTTTTTAATTTTTGGTGGATTAGCGCCTTCTAAGGCAATTGAGGCTCATGCTCCTGCCGTCCAATTAAGTCTTTGGAGTTTGACACCTAGCAGTGGCTTTTACGCTTTAGCTTGCATTGGGCTTTATTACGTCATACCAGAATGGTTACTATTTAAGCGAACACTAAATTTGAAAAGCAATTTGACTCCAGCCAAAATATTAATTGCAGCTATTTTGTTAGCCCTTTGTATTGCTTTTCCTCCTTATTTAGTTGGGAAGGGAGTTCTCTGGAAAATTTCTGAATTATCCTTCATGCAATGGCTAAAGCCTATTATATTCTATGGATTATTGTTGATTACTTGTTGGCGGTTCGCCCGATTCGATCTCAGTTTTTGTTTAATTTTATGTCACACTTTCATCATGATGAAAGCTTATCCTTGGGATAAATATGCTTTACCAATACTGATGGTGCTCTGGTTTTTAAAGGCTCATAGTGATAGTAGTCGCGTTCATAACGTTTAAGTATAATTAACTAAATGTATCACTTGATTTTTTAGAAAATCTCAATTTAAGTTACAGGATTTTATAGTCTGTAGTAATTTATACAAAACAGTATCAAGAGGGAGCCTAAGTCTATCCCTTAAATCCTTATATGCTGATATCAATCGTAATTCCTGTTTACAACGGTGGGGCAAACTTTCAGAGATGCTTGGCTAGTGTAACAGACAGTCTAACTTCTGCTGATGAAGTGATTGTTGTTGCTGATGGCGATACCGATGGATCTTGGCAAGTAGCCGAAGCCTTTGGGGCAAAAGTACTACAGCTACCAATATCTGGAGGGCCAGCGCGAGCTAGAAATATTGGAGCGCAAACGGCTCAAGGGAACTTGTTATTTTTTATGGATGCAGATGTTACCCTTCATCCTCAAACTTTAGGTTTAGTGAAACAGGAGTTTGAAAGAACACCAAACCTAGCTGCTTTGATTGGTTCTTATGACGATGAACCAGGTGCAGACAACTTTTTGTCACAGTACAAAAATTTATTTCATCACTATACTCATCAGATGTCTTCAGAAAATGCCTCCACATTTTGGGGAGCTTGTGGTGCAATTCGCCGGTCTGTCTTTGAAGTAGTGGGTGGATTTGATGAAAGTTATCGGCACCCCTGTATTGAAGATATTGAGTTAGGATACCGACTCAAGCAAATGGGTTACTCCATTCGTTTGTGCAAAAATATTCAAGTGAAACATCTCAAGCAATGGCAGTTAGGAACTCTTCTAAAAGCAGAAATTTTTCATAGAGCTTTGCCTTGGACAGAATTGATTCTGCGTAATCGCTACCTTAATGCTGACTTAAATCTAAATCACACTAATCGTTTCAGTGTCGTTTTGATTTTTGCATTAGTACTCAGCTTACTCAGTAGTTGCTTTGTACCTAGATTATTCTTATTAAATATAATTTTGGTACTCATACTATCATACCTAAATCTCGACTTATACTGCTTTTTTTACCAGAAGCGGGGTTTAAGATTTACTTTACAGGTTATTCCTTGGCATTGGCTCTATTTTCTTTACGGAGGAGCTTCTTTTGTTTATCAGGTATTTAGATACTATCTCAAGCTCTTACCGTCCGACGAGAGAGAACTCACGTCCTTGTAGGTATCAGGACACGAAATAGAGCAAAACTGAAAAAAAATTTGCGGTAATTTAGATCATGCTTTAAGATGAATAAAAGTAAATTACATATAAATACTTAATTAAAAACAACTAATAGATTAATTATGTCATGAAACAGTATCCTGTAGTTGTTATTGGCGGTGGTCCTGCAGGTCTAACAGCAAGTTATGAATTAGTGAAGCAGGGAATCAACTCAGTTGTTTTAGAAAAATCTCATCAAGTAGGAGGGATTTCCCGCACAGAAAACTATAAAGGTTATCGTATCGATATTGGTGGACATCGCTTTTTTACGAAGGTTGGCGAAGTGGCAGCAATTTGGCAAGACATCTTAGGAGACGACTTGATTCGAGTGACGAGGCTCTCCCGCATCTACTATAACGGTAAGTTCTACGATTATCCTTTATCTTTAGTCAAAACATTGCTCAATCTTGGTCTATTTGAGAGCATACTGATTTTGACTAGCTACTTTCAAGCGAAACTAAGAAAGCGATTCACGTCTCAATTTAAAGTAGAAACTTTTGAAGATTGGGTCATTGATTGCTTTGGAGAACGTCTCTATCGTATTTTCTTCAAAACGTATACGGAAAAAGTCTGGGGAATACCTTGTAATAAAATTCGTGCTGACTGGGCAGCCCAGCGCATCCAAAATATGTCTCTCCAAAAAGTCGTGCTGAATACTCTATTTGGGAGTCAAAATGCTAAGAGCCTCATTAAAACATTCGACTATCCTCGCTTAGGACCCGGTATGGTGTGGGAACGCTGTCAAGCAAAACTGGAAGCGATGGAAACACCAGTTTATCTCAATACAGAGGTGATACAAATTGACCGAGAAGGAATGCGCATCACTAAAGTGATCGCGCAGCAGGGCAATTTTACTTTTGAGTTAGAGGCAAAACACTTTATCAATTCTATGCCAATATCGCTGCTAGTGAATCGCCTTAATCCCCAACCGCCGGCAAAAGTTTTGAGAGCCGCACGAGGACTAAAATATCGAGATTTCTTGATTATAGCTCTAGTAGTTAACCGTGAACATTTGTTTCCTGATAACTGGCTTTATATTCATAGTCCTAATTATAAAGTGGGTCGTATTCAAAACTTCAAGAACTGGAGTCCAGAGATGGTTCCGGATGCAAGTAAAACTTGCTTGGGGATGGAATATTTCTGTAACGAAGGAGATAGCTTGTGGGAACTGTCAGACTCAAAGTTAATTGAATTCGCTTCCCAAGAAATTGTCAAGCTTGATCTAGGCGTTGAAGAGAGTGATGTAGAAGATGGCTGTGTCATTCGCCAACGTAAAGCTTATCCGGTTTATGACGGGGAGTACCGCCAACATCTCCAAGTGTTGCAACACTATCTCGAAATGTTTGAAAACTTGCAAACCGTAGGGCGTAACGGAATGCACCGCTACAACAACCAGGATCATTCCATGCTGACGGCTTTGCTAGCAGCCAAGAATATTGTCGGTGAAGAGCATGATATTTGGAAGGTCAATGTTGAGCGCTCTTACCACGAGAATTTTACCGATGAAGAGTGGTCAAAGCTGAAGCAAGAATCTTCCAAGTCAAGCAATGATCCGGTTTCGTTTTCATTTGTATCTTCCCCTAGGTTTAGGTAAAGTCCTATGGAAAATTCTGATGATTCATTCGTTTCAGTCATTATTCCTCTTTACAATGGGGAAGCTTTTATTGGTCAAACTTTGCAATCGGTACTGAATCAAACCTATAAGAATTTAGAAATTTTAGTGGTAGATGACGGATCTCGCGATCGCGCTCCTGAAATTGTCAGAGAATTTGCTGAAAATGACCCTCGTATCCGCTTACTGCAACAAGCGAATGCAGGAGTAGCAGCAGCTCGCAATCGGGGAATTCAAGAGGCGAGAGGGGATTTCATTGCCCCCATTGATGCTGATGATCTGTGGCAACCTGACACATTAACGAAGCTAATCGCACGATTTCAACAGGGTGACCTTAATTTAGGTGTGGTCTATGCTTGGTCGGTTGATATTGATGAGTCTAATCAACTCACAGGGGGATTCCATGCTGCCAGGGTTGAGGGAAATGTTTATAAAACGCTGCTTTGCCACAATTTTTTAGGGAATGCCAGTTCTACATTGATCCGAAAAACTTGTCTTGATCAAGTGGGTGGATATGAGACACAACTCAAAGCCCAAAAGGCTCAAGGGTGCGAAGACTGGGACTTGTATTTACGATTGGCTGAGCAGTATGAATTTGCAGTAGTGCCCGAATTCTTGATTGGATATCGGAAATTAAACAGTGGGATGTCTGGGAATTTTCAGCAGATGGCGCGATCGCAGCAACTGATGCTAAAAGCAATTCAAAACAAACATCCTGAAATTCCTTTTTACCTTTATCGAATTTCTCATAGTAGCTTTTATTTATTTTTGGCTCAACAATCAGATATTAATAACCATCCCCGCGAAACATTAGCTTGGCTTTGGCAAGCCATCAAAATTGATTGGATTACCCCGATTTGCCGATTAGGGTGGTATGTTTTGCTGGTTAAGAGTTTGCTTAAACATCTTCAAAGCAGAGAAAGTTACCCGAATGTCAACAGAATTGCTATCCCTCAAGCATTAAGTTTTCTCTCAAAACCTCAGTTAAGCATTAACCCTCTCAAAATTTGGCTGAAGGTGTTTGTTGGAAATATTCTTCATTACTCATTATCAAAAATTTAAGGATAGAAATTGACTGATGCTTTATCCGATTAAAGTGGTTGAGATTGAATTAAGCCAATCGATTCCAGATTTTGTAAATTTAGAGCGGTACTTTTTTTTGAGGGCTTTAGTTCGTCTGCATGGCGTTCCTTTAGGATATGTTCAAGCCCCCATTACTTTGGGAAAATGCCGATCCCAAACTTTATCCAAGCTGATTCTAGATCAATACAGTGAGTCAATTATTTGCCAATTGCTTAAAAATGGCTTAGCCTCGCCAGAACGTCCCAAAGACTTACGGATTGAAGATTTGGTGAACTTGCCCCCTGCGCCGTTTGCGGGGGAAAAGCCCTTGGTAACGGTTGCTGTTTGCACGCGCGATCGCGCTGAGGATATGAAACGCTGTTTAGAGGCAATCACAAAGTTAGACTATCCCCATCTCGAAATCCTGGTTGTTGATAATGCACCAAAAACCGAAGCAACAAAAGAATTAATTGACCAGCACTATCCCCAAGTTCGCTACGTGCGGGAACCGCGTCCGGGACTAGATTGGGCAAGGAATCGGGCTATTTTGGAAGCAAACGGGGAAATTATTGCCTATACTGATGATGATGTGGTCGTTGATTCAGGTTGGGTAAGCGCGATCGCGCAAACATTTGTGGAAAATCCAGAAGTCATGGCGGTGACGGGATTAGTTGCGCCCTATGAACTAGAAACCGAAGCGCAAGTGTTATTTCAAGAATATGGGGGGTTTGGGCGAGGATTTAGAGAAAAGTGGTATCGTAAAACGACCCCAAAATTACCTTGGCAATGGCTCGGTGCTGGGCAATTTGGCACTGGGGCGAATATGGCTTATCGTCGATCGGTCTTTGCCGAAATTGGTTGTTTTGATCCAGCGTTGGATGTAGGAACCCCCACGAATGGTGGGGGGGATCTAGAAATGTTTTTTCGGGTGCTTAAATCAGGTTATACGTTAGTTTACAATCCAAAAGCGATGATTTGGCACCGTCACCGTCGCGAGTATGCTCAGTTAAAACTTCAAATTTCCTTTAATGGCAGCCTGTATGCCTTATGGTTGAGTATTGCCAAGGCTTACCCAGAAGATTTTCTCTCTTGTTTGATAATTGGTTTGTGGTGGATGTTCTACTGGAATATTCGTCGCACTGTGATTGCTTTAGGGCATAAAACTCAGTTTCCCCTCGATCTGATTCTTGCTGAGTTGAAAGGAGCTTTTGCGGGATTTGCCGCCTATCCAAAAGCGCAACAACAAGTGCAGCAGATTGTTGAAAAATATGGTTCGCAAACGGATTCTCCTCTCGCCATTCGTCTCTCCTCTGAAATTCATCCAAATCCCAGTGATCAATATAGTTCAGTGATCGCGGTTAGAGAAATTGAATTAAGCCAACCCCTCCAACCTCTCACTGATTTAGAAAACTATCCCTGCGTTCGCATTTTTTTAAATTGGCATCATTGCCCTTTTGGTCATGTAGATTGCCCAAATAATTACCATCCTCTTTCTCGGATCACTCTTGCTCGCCTCATAGTTGATCAATGTCAGGATCGGTTACTAGACCCTTTCCAAGAAAGCCAAAAAGAGCTCGTGAGGTTGCAAGCACTTAATGCCGTTGCTCAAAGCTATGGTTTATCAACCCCTGAGCCAACCCTTGTTTTACCTAATGACATTTCAGTTTCAGTGGTAGTTGCGACGTTTGACCGTCCTCATGACTTGCGGAACTGTTTAGAGCATCTTCAAGTACAGAAAACAGCTCGTTCAGTTGAAATTGTTGTAGTTGATAATCATCCAGAATCAGGACTAACTTCACCGGTTGTTGAAGACTTTCCTGATGTGGTGTTAGTGCAAGAATCGCGACAAGGGCTGGCTTATGCCAGAAATGCAGGATTCCTTGCTAGCACTGGAGAAATCTTAATTGCTACTGATGATGATGTTACTGTACCGTCGGACTGGTTAGAAAAACTGGTGACTCCCTTTGCTCGGTCAGATGTCATGACCGTGACTGGAAATGTCTTACCTTTAGAATTAGAAACCAAGTATCAACAGGCTTTTGAAAATTACGGTGGATTAGGACGGGGTTATGATCATTTAGAAGTGAATGGCAGATGGTATGATTTGTTTCCTCACAAGCCTTCTCCCACTTGGTTGCTAGGAGCAACCGCTAATGCTGCGTTCCGAAGGACAATATTTACCCATCCTGAGATTGGATTAATGGATGAGTGCTTAGGGCCAGGAATGCCTTCTGGGGTTGGAGAAGATACGTATTTATTTTACAAAGTGATTAAAGCAGGATATACCATTGTCTATGAACCAAAAGCCTATGTTTGGCATAAGCATCGCAGAAGTGAGCAGGCTTTGAAGCGACAACTCTATGGTTATAGTAAGGGTCATGTTTCTTACAACCTTACCACTTGGCTTCGAGATGGGGACTGGCGAGGATTAGCCCAGGTTTTACTGGGTTTACCCTACGCCCACTATTATCGAATTAAAGAATATCTGTTACGTCGCAGTGATTATCCACTATCTTTAATATTCCTAGAAATTCTAGGTAATTTAGCGGGTCCTTGGTCGTTGTGGCGATCGCGCTTACGAGTAAAGAAAGAAGGGCGTAGTCTGCCCGATCCGATGCAATCGCCTTTCGCTAGCCCTCCTGCCACTGTTTCAACCCAACTTAAAGGGTAAAATTTTTATGCGAGTTAAACTGCTAGGTCGAATGTTTCAACAACAGTGGCAACTTCCTTATCTATGGGACTTGTTACGCTCTTTGGTTGATCGCAACCTGAAATTGATGTATAAGCGATCAACTTTGGGCATTGCATGGACTTTGATTAATCCCTTATTGCAACTCGCTGTCTTTGTCTTTGTCTTTCAGATTATTCTCAACATCAACATTCCTCAATATGCTTCCTACGTATTTTGCGGGCTACTGGTATGGACATGGTTTCAAAGTTCTCTTTTTGAAGCAACTGGGGTGATTATCAATAATCAGCCCTTAATTCGCCAACCCAGATTTCCAGTGGTCATTCTTCCCATTGTCGTTGTTAGCACAGGACTGATTCACTTCCTTCTGGCTTTGCCAGTACTAATTATTTTTCTGCTCATTGATGGGGTGCAACTGACTCCCTGGGCCTTGCTATTGCCCCTGTTGAACTTAGTCCAATTTCTATTGACAATTAGTATTGCCTATTTTCTGGCAGCTTTAAATGTCACCTTTCGAGATACCCAGCATACCCTAGGCGTTGTCCTGCAGCTTTTGTTTTACATGACACCCATTTTCTATCAGATTGGCAACATTCCTGATCAGTATTGGTATGCTTATGGCTTAAATCCTTTGGTGCATCTTGTGACGTCTTATCGACAGATTTTGATCGGGGGCACCCAGCCCGATTGGCTTGCCTTAGGAATGATTTTAGGGTGTTGCGCGATCGCGCTGCCAGTGGGTTATCGTATTTTCAAGCGTCAAAGCCTTCGTTTTGTAGAGGAAATTTAGATGCAAGAGGCGATTATTGTTGAAAATTTAGGGAAATGGTTCAGTCGCTATCATTCTCAAAAGCCCGTCACCCTTATGGAAGCTGTTTTATCTGGTTTACAACGAATGAAGCCAGTCGAACAATTCTGGGCTCTAAAAGAGGTTTCATTTACAGTTGCTTCAGGAGAAATGCTGGGAGTTATTGGTCACAACGGAGCTGGAAAATCAACATTGCTCCATTTGTTAGGCGGTGTGGTTCATCCCACTGAAGGTCGCATTCGGGTTCAGGGTAGAATTGGCGCTTTACTTGATTTAGGGGCAGGAATGCACGGTGATCTCACCGGTCGAGAAAATATATTTGTCATGGGAATTGCAGCCGGTTTAACCCGCAAAGCGGTAACCAAAAGGTTGGAAGCGATCATGGAATTTGCTGAACTGGAAGCCTTTATTGATAATCCGGTTCGCACTTACAGTACCGGGATGATGATGCGCCTGGCGTTTTCGGTTGCTGTGCATACCGAACCTGAGGTGTTGCTAGTGGATGAATTTCTCTCTGTTGGGGATTTATCTTTTCAAGCCAAGTGTTTAAATCGCATTGCCGAAATGAAAGATCGAGGTTGCGCGATCGTACTAGTTTCCCATGATGTGGGGCAAGTGGAACGGCTCTGCGATCGCGCTTTATGGCTCAAAAACGGTACTGTTCTGGCTTACGGTGACCCCGCATTGGTTGCTGGACAATACACAGCGCAAATGAGATCTCAAACCGAGCAACTGACTCCTGATTGTCCTGAAACCCCAACGGCAATCGAAGGTAAACTAAAGCTCAAGGAAAATCGTTTTGGTTCTCTAGAAGTAGAAATCGAAACCGTACAACTCCTTCCCCAAGCAACAATCCACTCAGGTGAACCCCTTTGTGTTGAAATTCGCTACCAAAACCAAAAGGCAGTTTCTGCTGCGATTTTCGGCGTTTCCGTTACGCAGTCGGACAATCAAAAACTTTTGGAGATTAACACCGCTCATCAGGAGGCTTTTGCCATTCCACTGCAAGAACAAGGAATTCTGCGTTTACAAATTGATCGGCTAGATCTAGCATCAGGAGAATATTTTATTGATGTCGGGATTTATGAAAAAAATTGGAGTTATGCCTACGATTTCCATTGGCACATCTATTCGCTTCTAGTAAAATCAACACTTTCCTCTCAAGGTGTTCTCAATCCTCCAATGCACTGGGAAGTGGCATCAGAAAATCTTTCTACTCAATCAGCAATTACTTAACCAAAAAAATTGAGATTCTATTAGTTTCGTTCTTACCGTCAACAACGATCTTTCGACTTACATTCAGCAAGTGCGAAACTGGATGCAGGAAACGATTAACGAAAAGCAGTGATCCCGATTTAATGGCAATTGCCACTCAAGATAACCACACGGCGATTTTTTTACTCATTATCAATAACAATTCAGAACCCCGCGAAGTTAAGACAGTCATTCCAAGCTTCGATAACCCAAAAAAATTAACAATTTGGGAATTTAGTTCAGCAAATTTAGATTCTATGCTTGAAGAAAACTATATTGAAGAAGATTCTTTATTTTTTGAAATTCCAGCTCAGACCAGCCAATGAATCAAAGTTGATTCTCCTGTCTAAAAATTATAAAAAAACAAAATTTCATAACAACATTGCACATACCCACTAAGGTGAAGACTGGTTGCCTAAAAAGATTAAGTCATTATTCGACAAACTTATATGGAAAAAATCTTTGTCTTTGTTACTCGAATTCAGTGGAGATGGTAAAGTACTCCATTCATCTTTTAATTGATTATCTTTAGATGGAGAGATTTTCACCTCCCATATTATTTCATGTCTTGATTTAAAAATGCACATTAATCTTCTCCAATTAAAAAGTTATTTTGACTCAATTCCTGCTTAATTTTAGGATAGTAAAGTGGTGTAATGCTTAAGAAATAATCTCGCTTTTCAATTAAATTATCCCGTAATAAAACTTGGATTCTGGCTTGAATATTTTCCTGCTTTTCCCCTAAACTCATGGCAAGAGATGAGCGTGTCATTTTTCCATGAAGTAATAAAGAATGTAAGAGATACCGATCTTCAGCAGATAAAATCTGGAGCTTAGGTAAACTGGGAGTTTTTAATTTCAAGTGTGTCACCTCTTCTTCATTGTCTTGGTCTTCTTCATCAACTGACATCTGAAGGGATTGTAACCATAATGCCATTGCTACTTCACTTTCGCCTCCTGATAAAGACGCTAAAGTCTCCCAAAAGAATGATGATTTTTTCTCTTTTTCTTCCGGAATAAAACTCTCAACGATGGGCTGTAACCATTCCAAAAGTTCATTACTACTTAAATTAGGAAGGTTTACTTTTGCTTGTAAATAAGCATTGATTTGACACACATAATCTAAAAAACTCCAAGACCAATGATTACAGCCCAGAAGCCAGAAATAATGAGGAGTATTCACAATATGTTCTCGTAGCCAAATAATGCCTTCCCAGCCCCCAATACATCGTAAAAAACATTGCTCCAAGCTCGGAATGATAATTATCTTAGTTTTTGATTCCTGTGATGATTGAAAGAAATAAGAGTCATATCCTTGCGTTATATTTTCTATAGCTGTTTTCAACTGTTGAGTAATCTGAGAAGGCTGCTCGCGAAACTTCAAACCAGAAAAGGGGTAAATGACTTCGACTCCTTTTAAATAGTGTTGGGGGAAACTCGCTTGTATTAAACTTTCTAAATGACTGACAGGTGAGCCTAAAATAACTAAATGATTGGCATTTTGATCAGTTTCCCACTCCTTTAATCGTGATATAATTTCCTTTTCAATTTTAGTAATTCGAGAGGAAGGGTGAGGCAACTGACTGATGAGTTTTTCTAACTCAGCCCTGACTGTTTCTGGAATCTCTTGCCAGGTTGCGTCAGTCATTGGTGTTTCTGCTTGGGAAAACAAAGATTGGATTTGATTGAGAAACGAAAAAAGAGAAAAATTCATCTGAGTTGATAAAATTATTGGGAATAGCAGACTACGGATTGTGTAATGAGAAATCATTTGACTCTAAGCAAGATACTTCAATCTCAATCGTTACTCACAATCACCGTATTATTCATTGTAGGGATTGGTGTTTTCTTTCGGTTTTATCATCTCGAT
>JAAANX010000107.1 GCA_009909085.1 Cyanobacteria bacterium GSL.Bin1
CGAATGGCTTATGTGTAGCCTAAGAAAATGTGAGTCTCAACCGCATCGAGCGGTATCGACTCACCCGCTTTCCTCCCCCACCTGTTCCGAGGTGGGGGAGTCCCACGGATCTTTTGTTGAACTCTCTCCCGAAGCAAAACTCCTTTCACCAACGATTAACTTAGATCGACATTCAACTTCTCAAGCGATCCAATGGCAATTGACACCCGAGATCAAAAAAGTTGATTTTCCCCTTGATACCCTCCTGCAACTGCCACCACCGACTTTAGTTGAACATCGATCTTCGATTACAGTTAACGTGCCCCCGCTTGTTACAAAAGAAGCAACGACTTCTTCTCCCGCTCACTCTACTCTGAGCTTAGCCGCTAGCACTGAATTCAATGTACGCAATCGCTGGAAAAACCCCTTAGACCCTGTAACGAGTTCCCAAACCGCTTCCATTATCCCACTCAAAGCCCAATCTCAGCTTTTTCCTAATCCAACCTCATCAAGCGTAAGAAAAGTCACAATTCCACCCAATACCGTCTTTACCCTCGACTTAACCGAGAATTGGCATTATCAATAATGAAATTGACCCCTGAGCTCACCTTAAACCTTTATATTGATGGGAGTCCCGAGCAGACCCGAAATGTAGCTCAGGATCAACTAATTCTTGGTCGTTTACCCGAATGTGATCTCTATTTACCCTATTCAGAGATTTCTCGGCGTCATTGTCAGTTTCGCCGGATTGCAGAAGGACAATGGCGAATTGAAGACTTAGGCAGCACCAATGGTACTTTATTAAACCAAACTCGGATTGAAAAGCCAACCTTAATCCACAATGGCGATATTATTCAGATTGGTAATGTCACGATTAAAGTGCAATTAGCAACTAACTCCTCCCTAGCGACTCCAGAAGTTAGATCTCCTTTGCCCGAGCCACACAAGGAAGTAAAAACAATTCTACGCAACGCTGAAGAACTGAGACAGCGTTGGATTGAAGGGGGTCAGAGTAAAGATCCCCTCAGTACGGATCATATTGCCTATGCTCGTTTGCAATATATTGTTGAAATTGCCAAAGGGCTGAACAGTGCTGAATCCATCGAAGCCATTTTCTACCAAGTGGAAAGTGTGATCTTCCAAGAACTACCGAATGTTGAGCGTTTAGGGTTATTAATTGATGTGGACGGTTCGGGGAAACTAGAGCTTTATAAAGCTGCTGCTCGTCCTAGGAAGGGGGAACAACAAAAAAGTGAGTATCACCGAGAACGGGATACTTTATATAAAGGAGATTGGATCAGCTATTCGATTTGTAACAAAGTATTCAAGGACAAAGTAGCGATTAAAACGAAGAATGCCCAAAGCGATCAACGATTTTCTCAAGAAAAAAGTATTTTGGTCAAAGGGATCGGCGGGGCTTTAGCCGTTCCACTGTGGAATGAAAAGCAAGTGGTTGGGGTATTGTATGCTGATGCCACCATGGGGTTTGATCGCTTAGATCCCAGTCAGGATCAAGACTTAAGTTTCTTTTCCACGATTGCTAACTTAGTCGCAGCAAGTGTGCAGCGTTGGTTGCTGACGCGACGGTTACAAGAACAAGAACGGATTCGTCAACGATTAGAACGCTATCATTCTCCAGCTGTTGTTCAGCAGTTAATTACCTTTGGTGCAATTGAAGATTCTCTTTTAACGCCAATAGAAGCTGATGTCAGCGTTTTATTTGCCGATATTGTTGGCTTTACTGCCTTATCAGAACAGTTACGCCCAGAAGAGTTAGCAGAATTGTTAAATCGATTTTTTGAGGAGATGCTCAAGCCATTATTTGCGATGGGCGGAACGTTAGATAAGTTTATTGGTGACTGCATCATGGCCTTTTTCGGTGCCCCAGAATCCCAATCGGATCATGCTGATCGGGCGGTAAAAGTCGCTAAAGCGATGCTAGAGCGATTGGAACAACTCAATGAAGACCATATTTTGTCTCATCCTTTACAGTTACGCATTGCCATTAATAGTGGAAAAGCAGTGGTTGGAGATGTGGGTAGTTCGCAACGGGTTGATTATACGGTACTCGGAGGCACTGTCAATTTAGCCTCTCGTTTAGAAGCGGTCTGTCGTCCTGGAGCATGTGTGATCAGTGAAGAAACCTATAAGCGCCTCCAAAATCAAAATCAAACGGCCTTTTATCCCATTGGCAAGTCAAAATTTAAAGGCATTGATCGAGAAATCACAATTTATAGTTCGCGGTGGTAACTTGGAAACCGTTGTTGACAGTGGAGCACTAATAGATGAGCAAGGGATGATTTAGCCTAAGCCAATATCCAACACCATCATCACAATAAATCCCATCATAATCCCGATGGTGCCTTCGGTTTCTTGCCCTTTTTCATGAGACTCAGGGATAATATCGTCACTAATGACAAAGAGCATTGCCCCCGCCGCAAAAGCCATGCCCCAGGGTAATAAAGACTGTGCCAGGGAAAAGATACTCACGCCGATTAAGCCACCAACCGGTTCCACTAACCCGGTGAGTAGAGAAATGCCAAGGGCATAGAGGGCTGTATAATGTTGACCCACGAGAGATAAGGCAACCACTAAGCCTTCGGGAAGATTTTGTAAGCCAATGCCAATCGCCAAGGGAATACCTTGACTGTAGTCACCATTGGCAAAGTTCACCCCCACTGCTAAGCCTTCTGGAAAGTTGTGTAGAGTAATGGCAAAGATAAAGAGCCAAATCCGTTTTAGGTTCTTACCGTCTCGCCCTTCAAACCCTTTGAAAAAGTGTTCATGAGGGAGCCAATCATGGGTTACTTTTAAAAAGATTCCTCCTAACCCTAATCCCATTGCCATAATTAAAGCGGCTTGCATTTGGGTACTTCCCTGCGCGATCGCGGCTTGAGTCCCCGGTACAATCAAAGAAAACGCACTGGCTGCTAACATGACGCCACCGCCAAAACCCAACATCATTCCTTGAGCACGACGAGTATACTTGAAAGGGAGTAAAGCGGGTAAAGCCCCGATAAATGTTGCCATTCCTGCACAAAAACTGGCAATTAAGCCGGCAGTAATCGGATTCATAACGACTTAAGGATGATAGAACTTCCCCTATCTTAATGGTTTGTTGTTTCTAGCGAGGAAAACATTGTGCTCTCTTGCGATGACTGTTTTAGCAGTTAGGTTATCGGCTGGCAGGGCAGCTTTTTGATGAACGCGATGTGTTGAAGAAAGCAAATGCTTTTGAGTGACATTTTTTGGCTTTTCTTTTCTGGCTTACCGAGCTACACTTGAGTGACTGCTGAGTGGGTATCTTCCCCACATTGATCGACTAAGTAGCAGAAACATTTAAAGCGAAGCGTCACTAATTGTTCATAAAGCGGATTAAGCTTGCATAAGGGAGGAATATGTAGAATCGTTTGACCCTTAAATTTGATCTCTCTTTCAAATGGACAATGTGCTGGAATCAATTTGCACAGAAATTTTGCTAATTTAGCATTGTGAATTTCAGTTCCATCGAGTTGAGTTTGTAGCCACCGCACTAAATTGAATTGGGAAACAATAGACAGAAAGCGAGTCATGGCTTGACCTCCTAAATCTTCTTTAACGGGAGGGATTAACCTCTTCACTCAATCTATACGGTGCAGGAGGCTGTTTTATGCAGATTCCTCTTTAAGAGATTCGGCAAGGGTTTAACTGTCGGGGAGTTTGAGGGGCTGTAAGTCCCGCGCAATCTATCTTCGGGTAGGGTAGGAGAGCAAGATTCCATTGGCGACAGTGGAAGCCCGCTCTCTATCCGCTAGGATGAGAGTCGGGAGGAAGTCACTTTTCAACCATTGGTCTTTGTGTCTTTTGGTCACGATGATGGGGTTGTGAGAGATAATCCGTCTCCGGACCAGAGGGAATAATTCCGCCGGGATTGAGCGGGAATAAATTGCCATAATAATCTTGTTTGACGGCTTCGATATCGCAGGTTTCTGAGACGCCAGGAAGCTGGTAAATATCGCGCAAGTAGCCATCTAAATTAGGATACTCGCGGATGCGGCGACGGTTACATTTGAATAAGCCGAAATAAACAGCGTCAAAGCGGAATAAGGTAGTAAACAATCGGACATCAGCTAACGTGAGATGACCACCGCAAAGATAGCGGTTATTTTCTAAAGTGAATTCAATTTCATTGAGAGTAGAAAACAGTTCTTCACAAGCGCGATCATAGGCTTGCTGAGTTTGTGCAAAGCCGCAGCGATAGACGCCATTGTTGATCGCCGGATAAATTTTGGCATTCCATTCCTCAATCTGACGTTGCAACGTTTCAGGATAGAGATCCAATTCGGGACAACTGGCAAACTCGTTGAATTGATTGTTGAGCATGACAATAATTTCGGAACTTTCGTTATTGACAATTGCCTGATTTTTGCTGTCCCACAACATCGGAACGGTCGAACGCCCTTCATAATTTGGCTGCGCTTTCTGGTAAAATTCTGCTAAGCTACGACAGCCGGCTTCAAGCGGATCAAATACCCAACCGCCTTCAGTCGGTGAAGGGTAGACGACGGTTACTGGAATTGCCTCTTGCAATCCTTTTAACGCACGAACAACGAGGGTTCGATGCGCCCAAGGGCAACTCATGCCAATGTAAAGCCGATAGCGTCCCGATTCAGGTGGAAAAGCGGAATTGCCAATTATCTCGCGAAATTCGCTGTTGGGACGAACATAAGCTCCTTCGCGATCGCGCGGGGCAAGGTTCGACATCATGATGTTCCACATTGTCGTCCAGATAAATTGACCAGCACGAATCACAAGTTTGGGAGGAAGAGATTTACCCATTTTAATTGCTCCAGTGTCTTTATTGTGATCGTATCAAGGGGGTGAACTGAAAGGTCCTCTTCGAGAAGTCGCTTGGCGCTAACGACACCTTCAAGTCAACCAATTTGATAATTTGTATGATAATTACTGATCATGAATTGAAATAGGCAAGGAAGGTAGTGTAATCTTGTTCCACACAACTCGCATATTGAAAGGCAACATCGACTAAAAAGTGAATAAATGTCTTTTCTTTGCCGAGAATTTTTTGTTCGATCGCATCCTCAAAAAGATAGCTGCCATTAAGCGTGTATCCACCGCGCTTGTGTTCCGTTGCGAGGATAATGCCCCATTGCTGGGCAAGTTGATACAGATCTTTGTGTTTGTCTAATTTGTCGGTGGGAAAATCTTCTTTAAACGGAGAGCGTTCACGAACCGAATAGATACCATCGGGTAATTCCATCCAACCTAGATATTGGTCAGGATGTTCCGCGATCGCGCGGAAGGCTTGGGCATGACGATCCCCTTCATGAGAAAATACGCTATGGTAAGCACTTCTTTCTTCTTGGTTCATTTGGTCATAAGCAGCTGGCGTTTCTTGGCGTTTGACATCAAGAATAATGTCATCATGAGCCGTCACTGCATCGCCTTCAATTAAGATGTAATAGCGCGGTGTCCCCAGCGATCCCGTGCCGGCCCAAAGTCGTTTGGCAATATCTTTAATCTGAAAATAACGGTCATCATCAGCAGGAATCTCACCGGTGAGGGTTTGTCGATACTTGGGGAAAGCCGAAACAATCATTTCCCATTCTTCACTGGTTAAGGGAGATAATTTTTTCGCTGCTTTGTCAAAGACTCGCTTTTGAGCTTCATTAAAGATTGTCCATTGATCCAGCATCTTGTGACGGGTTTCTTTTTTGGCAACTTTCTTCAAAAACTTTTGTAGTTTGCCTTCCGTATTCTCTTTGGTAAAGTGAATCTCTTTGAGGGCAGGATGATGACGATCATTCAGGATCGTTTTTAAATAGGCTTTGCCTAGCGTTTTAACTGCTTTGGCGATTTCTTTCAGCTTAAAATGACCATTCTCTCGGCAATCAAGGACTAAACTAATGGCTAAGCGCCATAAATCATATTGATAATCCCCAACAATCGCATCATCAAAATCATCGAAGCCATAAATCACTTGTTTATAGTAGTTGGCAAAGGCACCAAAATTATAGAGATGAGCATCCCCTTGTAACCAAGTCTGAGTATCTGCATTGCCGCCGAATAAGCTCAAACGCCAATCATTGTAAATATCTTCCCAAAACAGATGATTGCTTCCCCGTAAAAAACTATACGGAGACTCAGCCATTTTTTGGTATTTAACTTGGCGATCGGAGTCGATTAAGGATTGATTATTCTGCGCGATCGCGCTAACCACTTGCTGCTGACGGTTATGGAGATTAATCGCTTTATAGGACATGGATAAGGATAATCATAGTGATAAAGGTTATAATTGTAACCTTTGTTCCACAGAATCAAGCAAGTTTGCTATTCTAAGAGCGGATGATTGGCTTCCTTAGGGAATATGAGTGAAACGATTAAACTGGATCAATTTCTCAAGTATCAAGGTCTTGCCCAAACAGGAGGGGAAGCCAAAATGATGATTTGGGACGAAGAAGTATGGGTCAATGATGAAATTGAAACCCGGCGGGGACGAAAACTTATTAATGGTGATCGCGTTACAGCTTTTGGAATGACCTATGTTGTTGATTTGACTCAAGAGTAAAGCTCAATCTCAGATTCGCTATAATACCTTCTGAGTAAGCTTAATAAAACTATACAATTATTAGAAGAGCGGATCATGGATTCTCCTGCACCCTTAAACCAATTGGATCAGGCGCTGCAACCTTTGGCAAAGGTTGCTTATCAGACGTTCCAACAAGGTAAAAGTGTTTTTGCACTCACTCACAAAAGCATTAGTTCTCGTCTGACCAGTTTAGCTGCCCCAGAACGAGATGAAAAGGTTCAAACGGTATCCCCAGAAGTCTTGAACCAATTTCGGATACGTCTGAATCAACTGTTAGAAATAGATTGGCAAGAAGCAGAACAAGGAATTTATCCCACTTCCTTAGTATTTGATAATCCTTGGGATGATTTCTTTACGTATTATCCGCTGGTTTGGCTGGATTTACCTTCAATTTGGCAAAGAATTCAAAACGGGCGCTATCAAGAGTTTTCTCCAGAAATTGATACCGAAGGCTATCCCAGTTATTATCTGCAAAACTTTCACTACCAAACGGATGGCTATCTCAGCGATTTATCGGCCAATCTCTATGATTTACAAGTGGAATTGCTCTTTAATGGGGCAGCAGATGCGATGCGGAGACGGATCTTAGGTCCTTTAAAGATGGGCTTACAAGAGATAACCTCCTTGGATGCTAAAGACACCAAAGTTTTAGATGTGGCTTGTGGAACGGGACGCACCCTTCGCCTCTTGCGAGGAATGCTACCCAAAGTGTCTTTACATGGCACGGATCTCTCTCCAACCTATCTACGGAAGGCGAATCAACTCCTCTCTGAACTTCCAGGGGAATTACCGCAATTGATCCAGGGGAATGCGGAAACCTTACCCTATTCCGATGAATATTTCCATGGCATTAGTTGTGTGTTTACGTTTCACGAATTGCCACCCCAAGCCCGCCAAAATGTGATTAACGAAGTTTTTCGGGTCTTAAAACCAGGCGGTGTCTTCGTCATTTGTGATTCAATGCAAGCGATTGATCATCCTGAGTTGATGCCGATGATGGAAAACTTCCCGATTCTGTTCCATGAACCCTATTACAAGAGTTACATTCATGATGATTTAGGGGAACGCTTAACTGCTGCTGGTTTTACTGTGACCGATGTCCAAAACCATTTTGCGAGCAAATATTGGGTTGCATACAAATCATAGTTATTTATCTATCCCCCTTTTTCCTCAATGATTCAAAGCGGTGGTTTCATAAACAGCTGAGGGAGAGAGTAAGCGGGAAGGAATACCGCACCAAGTAATCAGGTTGCTTTCCTGGAGAGAGTTTAGAGTTCGATCCAGGAAGCAAACTTTCCAGCTGGATTAATCTACCCAAAATTCAAAGGGAAGACGCGCATAAGCTTGGTTCGGATCGTTTAACACACGAAAATCTTCCCAGGCAGTACGCAGTTTTTCCACACGGCTATCAAAGGGATGATCTGAAGTCCGAGTCAGGCGAATTTCTCCGGTGAGTCGTTTTAAAAACTGTTCTTCAAAGAGGTTTGTTTTCGGATATTGTTGGAGTTCCCAGTTATCTCCCAATTCAGCGGCTTCTGCTGCGTGCGCGATCGCGCTTTCTAAACCACCTAATTCATCGACCAGTCCGATCTCTTGCGCATCTTCTCCTGACCAAACCCGACCTTGGGCAATTTCTGCCACCCGTTCTTGCGGTAGATCTCTAGCCGCAGCGACTTTAGCAACAAACTGATCATAAATTTGGTTCACAACATCTTGATAAACCGCTAATTCTTGTTCGGTTTTCGGGCGAGAAATCGTATCTAAGCCAGCTAAATCTCCTGTTGTAACGGCATCCCAGGTGATGCCATTTTCATTGGCTAATTCTTGAATGTTGGGTAGCACCCCAAACACTCCAATGGAACCAGTTACAGTATTCGGTTGCGCAAAAATCCGATTTCCACCTAAAGCAATCCAGTAGCCTCCCGAGGCAGCGACATTTCCCATGGAGACAATCACGGGTTTTTCTTCGCGGGTTAACTGTAGTTCTCGCAAAATAACATTGGATGCCATCGCACTGCCGCCGGGACTATTAATGCGTAACACCACTGCCTTGATCGCCTCATCCTCTCGTAGCTTGCGAATTTGTTTACTCAAACGCTCACTACCAATATTATCTAATGCCCCTTCTCCCGTCACAATACTGCCTTGGGCATAAAGTACCGCAATTTTATTTTCTGCAACTGCTGCTGAACCCTTTTCTAAATCACTATATCGAGCCATGGAAATATTAGGAAAAGACTCTGCATCTGCATCTTCATTATTATTTTTGCCAACTAAAGTTTCAAACTTTTTTCTAACTTCATCATCATGGGCTAATTGATCAACTAACCCAAGTTCTTGCGCTTCATTGGCTAATAAAAATCCTTCTTGATTAACAATATTTTGGAGATTGTTGACCTCAATTCCCCTGGCTTCTCCTACACTTTCTAAAAATTCATCCCAAAGATCTGCTAGCAGTAGGGTTGTTTGTTCTTCATTTTCCGGGCTAAAGTCTTGACGAATAAAGGGTTCAACGGCTGACTTATACTCTCCTACCCGGATCACTTGAATGCCAACGCCATATTGATCAAATGCTCCTGCAAAGAAGGTTTGCTCAGAACGTAACCCATTCATTTCTAAATTGCCTAAGGGGTTCAAAATTACTTCGTCAGCAACAGATGCCAAATAGTATTCTCTTTCACTAAATGTGAGATCGTAAGCAATTACTTTTTTGCCACTAGATTGAAAGTCAGCTAAGGCTTGACGAATTTCTTTCAGGACAGCGTAACCCGTTTCAGTTTGACCTTGACTCCCATCTAATAAAATGCCTTTAATTTGATCATCAGTTTGCGCTTTTTCTAGTGAAGTTAAAACCTCCTGCACTGTTAGCGGACGCTCTTTGTCTTCCAAAAGGGTTTCAACAATACTCAAAGGAGGATTTGTATCTTGAATGGGTTTCGAGAGATCAAATACTAATATAGAATCAGAAGCAAGTTGGGGTTCTTGTGCGCGGTTTCCGACTAGCAATAGTAAGATTAATAAGCTCCCTGTGCCAACAATAGAGAATAAAACAAGCCCCAAAAAACTACCAATTAACGTCGCGAAAAGTTGCTTTAAAAAATTACGCATAATTAACTTTCAATACTGAGCAACTTATATTCTAACGCGGATCAAGGGCATCTCTTATCCCATCACCAAGTAAATTAAAGGCTAATACAGTTAAAATAATCATAATTGCCGGCGGCCAAACTAACCAAGGTTGTAAGACTAAAACTGAAGCATTGGTAGCAATTGAAAGTAAATTTCCCCAAGACGGATCGGGTTGTTGAATCCCTAAACCAATTAAACTTAAAACCGACTCCGCTAAGATAAAGCTAGGAACCGCAAGCGTTGCAGAAATAATAATATAAGTGGCTGTTTGGGGTAAAACGTGACGGACAATAATATAAAAAGAATTGCCACCTAAGGCGCGAGCCGCTTCCACAAATTCTCGTTCTTTAATGGATAACACTTGTCCGCGAATCACCCGTGCTAATCCTGACCAACTGACAAATGAAGTAATGACAACAATGAGTAAAAAGCGTTGAGAACTGGTTAAACTCGCCGGTAAAATGGCCGCTAAAGCTACTAACAAATAAATGGTGGGAATCGTCATTAACACTTCCACAAAGCGCATTACAACTGCATCAATCCAACCGCCAAAATAGCCGGAAATTCCGCCAAAAAGCATCCCTAAAGGGAAAGAAATGGCAATCCCAAATAAACCGATAAATAAGCTAATTCTACCCCCATGAACGAGACGAGAAAATTGATCGCGTCCTTGTTCGTCCGTTCCTAAAAGATGAAATTTAGCCGGTCCTGTCGTGCCAAACAAATGACGGTTGACTTCCCAACCCGAAAAGAGTTCAACGGGTTCAAAATTGGGGGGTAAAGGAATCTGAATCGCTAAGATTTGATAAGCGGGTCCGCTAACAAATAATCCTAGGGGTGAAGGCTTGTTAAAATTAACCACTAACTCCCGTTCTCCCGTCTCTAAATTAACGGGTCCTTGCTCAGTCGGATAAACGTGAGGACCAATCCATTCTTGGGTTTGTTGGTTGCGCCAATAAATTTCTGTCGGTGGTAAGAGAGAACCATTGACAGCAGAAACGTAGGGGTCATAAGGCGCAATAAAATCAGCAGCAATTACTACTAAATAAAAGAGAAGGAGTATAGAGGCTCCTAAACGAGCTAAAGAATTTTTTTTGAGCTTACGCCACCAATTCATAATTAACTAAACAATTGAGGTCGCAGAATAAACTTAGAATAGAATTTTGATGCCAACGGTAACGCTGGGTCAATTGACAAGGCAGAAGTCACAATGGAAAATGAGGAGGATAATCAAGAAATGTGAGGGAAGAGTATAAATAACTAATCAAAAATAACCTTCATCAACAGCTAATAATAAATTATCAATCATTAGTTATCAATTGTCAATTATTAATTATTAATTATCAATATGGCGTCTTCAATTTGGCCCTATAAAAGTCCTGGTATTCCCGATCACCTTTTTGAAAGACTTCCTGGAATTCCGCTGACCAAGCGAGAAGTCAGATTATTATTAATTTCTTATTTACGTTTAGAGCCGGATTCAGTCTTGTGGGATGTTGGTGCAGGAACCGGAACAATTCCGGTAGAGTCTGGCTTGTTATGTCCAGAAGCCCGAATTTTTGCGGTCGAACGAGATGAAGAAGTTGTTGATTTGATTCGCCACAACTGTACTCGTTTTGGTGTCAAAAATGTACAGGTCATTCAAGGGGTTGCGCCCAATTGTTTAGATCAGTTACCGGAGTACCCTCATCGGGTCTGTTTAGAAGGGGGACGCAATGTACACAATATCTTAGAGCAAGTTTGGGATTATTTACAACCACAGGGTCGAGTGGTGGCAGTTGCCAATAATCTGGAAAGTTTATATCGCCTTTCTGAGGGGTTTGCCAAATTACAAGCTCGCAATATTGAAGTGGTTCAGTCATCAGTGAATCGCTTAGAAACCCGAGGCACAACCCAAGTCTTCGCAGCCGTTGATCCAATTTTTGTCTTAAGTGGTGAAAAACTGTAAGGAAACTTGAGGCTTGAAGGCGCAATTCATTTTTTATACTTAATACAAATCACCTGTTCCTCAAACAAGAAACAGGCGATCTTGACCACTCAAGCTAGGAACATGACTTAAGTTTGTTCTAAAAAGTGCCGCAATTCTGCCAAAACTTCCCGCACTGTAGAATAATATTCTAAATCGCCATTAGTCGCTAATTTTGTCTCATTAGCCGTTTTATCGTGCAGTAAGGACATCACTTGTCCCATTTCTTGCAGCATTTTGGCTTTTTCTAAGTGTTCATATTCAACCCAAGACCCATTTTTTGCTTCCCACGCAGCAGGGTCTTCATTATAACCACTGTAAAACTTACTATAGTGATCAAGTCGTTGTTGGAAGTTAGAAGCATCCATTAGTCTTGTTGTTGATTAGGGTCTACCATTTACCATATCACAAGGGATTTTAGATCAAGTAAGGGCGACTTGCCCCTACTGATTGCCTTATGATCATGCCATTTATTCTTCGTCGTCTTCGTCATCCTCATTGGTCGGATAAACGAAGGTAGAACGTCCACTGAGGACTGATTTTCCTAAAGATAAAGCTTTTTGCGCTTCAGCAGTAGCTTTTCCTTTCCAGAGGGATTTGTGCGTGCGCTTTTTGGCTTTAGAGCGTTTCTTTTTGGGAACTGCCATAAGATTCAGATAATGAGCAACAAATACTATGTTTACAACCTTTCTATTTTAATCGATTCCGTCGCATTGCGTCTGCGCTAATTGCTGTCTGATTTGGGTGCGGACGCGCATCAGCATTCTTCCCAGCTCATTTTGCCCAGTTCCATCTTTTCCACATCCCCAGTAATAATCTCGCGGCGAATTTTCCACCAACCACTCGTCTCCCGTGTTGAGAAGAATCGTTTGGATATCTGGATGGGTGAGAAACTTCGTGAGAACACCCCGCCACATCACTTTTTGTTTTGCTGTATTCCAATCAATGCGAATCGTCCGAGCGCAATCACGCCCCATTGCTGCTGCTTCTTCGGGAGTTTCGACTTGACGAATCACTTCCATTAATCCCTGATCCGGTGTACCAAGTAGTTTATGGGCTTGGTAATAATGTTCAACTGTCGGCCATTCTTTGCCATCGATGGTCACTGGATGAGGAGAAAAGTTAGAAAAGCAACCATACGGTTGATCGGCTTTATAAAAATAAATCGCCATTGAGGTAGGTACAGCAGAACAATAGAGACAAATCAGGGTGACCAATCACGGTCTATTGTTAATTGTTCCTTGTTCCTTGTCAAGGGGAGGGAATTGGTAGAATAAACTATGCTCTTTTTAATTACGAGAAGAAAATGAGTACAAAAACACAATTACTCAATGCGATCGCGGGAAAAAATCGGGGATTGTTAGCAAAAAAGGAAGAAAAAGCATCTATACTGAGCGCGATCGCGCAATTAGAAGTAGAAAATCCAACTCCAGATCCGATTCAACACACAGAATTATTAGGTGGGAATTGGCGTTTACTCTACACAACCAGTCAAGATTTATTAGGCTTTGATCGACTACCCATTTTGCAAGCTGGACAAATTTACCAATATATTGATCCGGAAAATAGCAAAGTTTATAATATCGCAGAAATTGTTGGTGTTCCTTTTCTAGAAGGAATTGTTTCTGTTGTGGCTGAATTTACCCCTGCCTCAGAAAAGCGAGTTAATGTTGAATTTAAACGCTCCATTATTGGTTTACAACGACTCTTGGGGTATCAAGATCCCGAACCTTATATTCAAGCGCTCAAAGACGGAAAAAAATTTCTCCCTTTTGATTTTCCAATCAATCGTAATTCTGAACAAAAGGCTTGGTTAGAAATTACGTATCTGGATGAAGAGTTACGCATTGCACGAGGTAATCAAGGGAGTGTTTTTGTCCTTGCTAAATCTTCCTAAAAATCGCTGATAACTTTTTATAAAGACTAAACAACTGTCCCCCTAATTATGACAGAAGCAATTTGGCAACTTTCCCAAAACCATCTCCACTTGCTCTCGACTTGTCCACGGAAGTTTCAATATACCTATCTCGAACAGTTCACCTCTCCTTGCATCCCACAACGACAAAATAACCTCAACTTAGGTAACCGATTTCATCGTTTGATGCAGCAACGGGAACTGGACTTACCTGTAGAAAGCATTTTAGCCACTGATAAACGATTAGCAACTTCCTTTCAGGCACTAGCAGCAGCTGCACCGCAAGTTGTTTTTCCTCAGCCCAAAACTTGGCGACAAGCGGAACATCGACGAACCTTCTTAAAAGGAAATTTTTTATTAATTGGGATTTACGATTTACTAATTTTAAGTGAAGATAAAGCAGAAATTATTGACTGGAAAACTTATGCTCAACCGCCACATTCAGAAATTTTAGCGAAACATTGGCAGACGCGTTTGTACAAATACCTGTTAGCAGAAACTTCCGACTATAGTCCCGAACAAATTCAATTCACATACTGGTTTATTCATCTGCCGCAGCAACCGACTGCTGTTACCTTCTCTTACAATCGTAGTGAGCATGCCAAAACAGAAAAAGAATTGAATCAGTTACTAGCACAACTTAATGATTACTATCAACAGTACAAAAAAAATAAAACTTCCTTTCCCCAAGTTGAATTGGAAAAAGGCGATTGCTTAGAGTGTCCATTTAAACGCCCGTGCCAACGTCAATCTAAATCAGCAGAAATTTCATTTTCAGAAGTAGAAGAACAAAGCATCTAATAGACATCTCCAAAAACCTAAAACTCTTACTGTAACTAAGTTACACCGCAAACGATTTTCGGATTAATTTCCTCCTCAATAACGAGGTCATCAGATGTT
>JAAANX010000108.1 GCA_009909085.1 Cyanobacteria bacterium GSL.Bin1
TTGGGCAACTGGCTCAGTTCTTCCGCCTTGGGGAACGAGTGCTCTTGGCTCATCATCATGGCTTCAGCTTAACCCTTTTTTGACTCCTGTCAACCCTTATCCCTGAATCCTTACCTAAAAAGTTGTTCATAGCTATAGTGAATAAAAGGAATTGGTGCAAAATTTCCCATGACTCCGAACGCAACCGTGGATACGGGATCGAGTCCTAGTGCTAGTCCTGCCGGAATTGCGAGATAAATTTCAGCATAGGGAAAAAAACCCATGAAAAAGACGGTTAAACTTTGAGCAAAGTAATCAGCTAGGTTCATGTTTTTAAGTGGTGAAATTCATTTAAAGTTATTTCTGTTTTCTGTCAAAGTAGGGCAAGGAAAAACTGATACATAATAATAGGTTAGGAGTTACACCCCGTTACGAAATCAAAAGTCAGGCTTTCGGAGATGGGGTGCGTAAGCCCTGTAGCAATAGAATAGGTAATAAACTCTGAATTAACCGTAGGGTTTGCCTTGCCCACCCTACAATTTAGGTTCTTTTCCTTATTTCCCAGTCTATCCTTCAACTCGCCCAATGGCACACCGAATCGGGATTAGTGAAAAAAGGGGATGAAAGTCTTGCGCCGAAGCCGGAAGTTCGGGAAGATGTGGAGATGACTTTATTGGCGTTGGGTTATTCCAAGGAAGAAATTGAACAGTCTTTGTCAGTGGTTAGTCAAGATTCCCTGCTAGCCAAAAATCCTAACCCAGAAGATTGGATTCGTAGCGCGATCGCATGGTTAAGTCAGTAACAGCGTTAGGATATACCTTATGATCACGCAGTTAAGCCAACAAATTTAAAGCCAAAGCAAGGAGGTTTAAGTCAAATGATTACACTCAAGGGAACGTATCAAAATGGAACCATCAAACTTGATGAACCCTTACCCGAAAATTTAGAAGGGAAAAAGGTCGAGATTACTGTGAAGGAAAGCTCCATGCCAAAACGCCGTCAGAGTGGGAGTGCTAAAGGACAAATTTGGATATCTCCTGATTTTGATGAATCTTTAGAAGACTTTGAACCCTATTTAAGATGAACGTTTTAATTGATACACATACTTTCTTATGGTTTATCAATGATAGTCCTAATTTGAGCAGTACAGCAAAAGATTTGCTAGAATCGGATAATGAGGTTTGTTTGAGCCTTGCCAGCATTTGGGAAATTGCCATCAAAGTTAGTTTAGGAAAACTAGCGTTGCCAACCACGGTTGGTGAATTTATTCCAGAACAACTTGAACTTAATCAGATTAATATCTTACCCATACAAGTTAGCCATTTAGATACTGTCGCTTCACTTCCGTTTCATCACCGCGATCCCTTTGACCGATTGATTATTGCTCAAGCAATTTGTGAACAAATTTCGGTTGTTAGCGTTGATCAAGTGTTTGATCTTTATGAGATAAAGCGCCTTTGGTAATTCCTCATAGGAAAAAATTCAACATACGTGGTAAGGATTCGCTGCTAGCGAAAAATCCCAATCCCGAAGAATGGATTCGTAGCGCGATCGCGCTTTCTAATCGGAGTTTGATAAGATATTTGTTAAGTATCTCAGTATTAGTCCACGTATGGAGATTAGGCTATGCTAAAGCTACAAATTACAAAAGACCAAGTTTTTAGTTTAATCGATCAACTGTCACCTGAAGAACAAAAAGAAATCCTCCAATATCTTATTGAAAAAACAGGGAATCCATTTGATCCTGATGATACTCCTGATGAAATTGCCATAAAAAATCTTGAGGAAGGACTAAAAGAAGCAATTAATGGGAAAACGATTCCTCTATCCCAAATGTGGGAGGGAATTGATGTCGAATGATTTCTCAAGTATCCAAATTCTACTCACCCCTCGCTTTAAAAAAGACCTCGCTCAACTAGCAAAACGTTACCGATCAATTCGCAAAGATTTAGAACCCCTCATTGAACAGCTACAAGCTGGAGAAATAGTGGGCGATCGCGTTTCCAATGTTAACTATCAGGTTTTCAAAGTTCGCCTCAGAAATAGCGATATCAAAAAAGGCAAAAGAGCAGGTTATCGGGTGATTTACTATCTCAAAACTAAGGATAGAATCATCTTGGTAACGATCTATTCAAAAGCCGACTGGTCTGACATCCAAAATAAGGTTATTGAAGAGATTATTAAGACATTTGAGAGTTGAACTAGTCTAGAAAAAAGCGCGATCGCGTGGTTAAGTCAGTAATACCATGGGGAGACACAGGATGGTTACACAGTTAACACAACAAGGTTATACCCCTGCCGAGTACCTCGAATTTGAGGCAGAGGCAGAAACCCGTCATGAATTTATCAATGGAGAAATTATACCCATGGCAGGGGGAACCACGAACCATAATGAATTGATAACGAATTTATGTGTGTTGCTAAAACCGAGTTTAAGACAACAAGGAAAACGACTTTACTCGGAAAATGTACGTTTATGGATTCCATCTCCAAAGGTGTTTATCTATCCTGATGTCATGATTTTGGAAGGTGAACCAGCGTATTATGGCGAGAGTCAAACCACCGTCACCAATCCAGTGGTGATTTTTGAGGTTTTATCGGATTATACCCGCGATTATGATCAGGGACGCAAATTTAATTTCTACCGCAGTTTAGAAACGTTACAGGAATATATTTTAGTTGATCAAGAGACAACCACAGTCATGATCTATCGGCGAGACACAAGTAAGAATTGGCACTTAACTATCTTAGACGATGCCACCGAGGTAGTAAAGTTAGACTCAGTCGGTGTGGAACTTTCCTTAACGAGAATTTATGAAGGAGTTAGCCTCTAGCGTTTCATGGAAGTGACAGAAAGTTCAATTTTTAATTACTTGAAACCGTTGTCGTTTCACCATGGCGGAGTGATCGCGCTTCACTAAACCGTAGGGTGGGCATTGCCCACCTAATACCAATTACCCTTCAACATAAAAATCAGCGTTGGGCAGTTTCCCTCCCAAAAGTTTAGGATTGACCTGCATCAGCGACTGATAAAAGACTTCCAACTCTGACTGCGCTTCCGCTGCGCTGAGATATTCAAACCGATTTTTAGCCAAAGATTGCTCAATCACTGCTGGCGGTAGTTCCATATATTTTGACCCTAACTCCGCTGCTGCGGTGGGGTTTTCTTGTATCCAGTCCAGAGAGTTTCGCAACTCAGTATGGATTAATTCCACTACATCGGGATGCTGGTCTGTCAAACTCTTTAAGATGGAAACCCCTGCTTGCGGAAAACGTGCGGTTTGACCCGTGACTTCTCCCCAAGTTTCTCGAAAATCTAAACTGTAAAAAAGCTCGATGTTTTGTTCTTTTCCTTTCGCGACAACAGCGCTAGCGCGAGGTTCAGCAAATACTCCTGCTTCTCCTTGTCCCACCAGCAACAGTTGAGCCGTGGATTGAAAGTCTTGAGTAGAAACAATGGTTAGGTCTTCATCTGGGTTGAGTCCCGACTGAGTAGCGAGAAAACGGAAGATCATTTCTGGCATACTGCCTTGAAATGGAATCAAAACCGACTTCCCGCGCAAATCTTCCCAAGTGGTAAGGCTACTATCTGGAGAGAGAACATAAATATTGCCCCAAATCATGACATTGAGCAAGCGTAGAGGAAACTCCCGTTGATAGAGTCCAGCAGACAGTAAAGTAGGGTTGGCAGCCATCTGTCCTTGTCCAGAGGTTAACAAAGCTTTGATTTGTTCGTGGTTGCGAACGGGAATAAACTCTAGATTGGGGACTTTTTGCGAGAGACGGCTTTCTTCAATTAGGTAAGCAAGAGGAATGGCGAGTAAAATAGGAGAACCGCCAATCCCTAGAGAGGACAGTTGTTCACCCTGAGAAGGGGGCGTTTGACGATCGCAGCTACTAGCAGCAGCTAACCCTGCGCTGGCGGTCATGATTTGTAAAAAACGGCGACGATTGTATTTCATAGGACTTAAAAAAGAGAGAGAGGTGTTTCAAGACTAAAACTCGCTGCGACTTCTGGAACGGCTTGCAACTGAGCTAAAATCCGATAAATATAAGCAGCATCCCGTTGTTGAAGCGGTTTTTCATTTTCCCAGCAATAAACCATCCGAGCCGGTCGCGCTGAAAAAACGATTAAATGATCGGCCATGAGGACTGCTTCGGCGAGATCGTGAGTGACTAAAATAGCGGTAGTTTCGTGTTCGGCGACCCAATTCATGACTAATTTTTGGGCTTGTCCTCGTGTTCCCAAATCAAGAGAACTAAAAGGCTCATCCAATAATAGTAAGCTGGGATCAATGGCAAACGCTCTAGCCAGATTGACCCGTTGTTTCATCCCGCCACTGAGTTGCTGGGGATAGAGGTGAGTGGCATCGGCTAAACCCACTTTTTCAGCGAGGGTATGCGCTCTTTGCCGTCGTCGTGTTTGATTGACTCTTTGGGCTTTCAGACCAATGGCAATATTTTCTACTGCGGTGTACCAAGGGAATAAACGAGGTTCTTGAAAGACATAAGCAACGGATGATAGGCTTTGCGCGACCTTTCCCGCAGTGGGAGAGACTAAACCGGCAAGGAGATTGAGGAGAGTCGTTTTGCCACAACCAGAAGGTCCCATCAGACACAAAATTTTGCTGGGTTTAACGCTGAGGCTAATCTCGTCTAAAACGAGTCGCGATCCATATTGGTGAGTAATCCGATCGAGTAATTGTACAGTCATTAGTCATTAGTCATTGGTCATTGGTCATTTGTTATTTGGTCACTGGTCACTGGTCACTGGTCATATTTCCCCCCTTTCAAAGGGGGGCTAGGGGGGATTTCTAACTTTTATCCGTCCAAGGGAGAAGACGCTTTTGCAGTTGCCTCAGTAAGGTATCTGAGGTTAAAACTAAGATAATGGTGATAACAATCCAAGCCATAACCTGTGCCGTATCAAGGTTTGCTCGAGCCGTATTGAGTTCTGCACCAATGCCTGTTGGGGTTGCTAAAACTTCCGACATGATGGCAACCCGCCAAGAGAGTCCTAATCCTGTGACCATCACGGGAAGAAGTTGAGAAAGGAGATGAGGAAAATAGAGAGATTGAAACAGAACTTTCCCTTGCATTTGGTAAACTTGAGCAACCGCTAACAAGCGAGGGTCGAGAGTACTGATGGTTTCCGCGCTTGCTGTAAACAGGATGGGTGAGACGGTAACGGCAACCGTAAAAATGGAGTTGGTATCCCCTAAGCCAAACCACACCATCGCTAAGACCAGCCAAGCAATGGGCGGTGTCCCTAAGAGGGCAGTGGCAATGGGATTGAGAGCTTGTTTAATTCGGCGCTGTGTCCCTGCAAGGCTGCCCAAGAGTCCTCCTGCTATGACTGCCAGTCCGAAGCCGGTGAGGGCATGAAAAACCGTTGCTCCCACAGCAGACATTACTTGCCCTTCCCAGAGGAGGGTTTGCAGGGCGACTCCAACTTCGATCGCGCTGGGTAAAATCACACTGGTGTAGCCTTGGGCTGCCCATTGCCACAGCAGAAGGATGATAATGAAAGAGATTAGCCCCATGCCAACTCATACGGTTAACCGAAGTTCAGCTTAAGGGAGAGTGGGCGCGATCGTCAAAAGACAGGCTGTCAAACTTCATGGCGCGATGACGTTTCTTTAGACATAACTAACATTAGCGACTGTTGTTTGTAATTGATCAATCAGACGACGAACTTCGATGGCTGCTTGCGCTTTCCCTTGATGATTGAGAAGATTAGCAGCAATTTCTAAATCTTCGATTGCTATTTGTGTCTGGTTCAATTGCTCATAGGCGAGTCCTCGGCTAACATAAACGGAAGGATTATCGGGAGAGTGTTTAAGGGATTTTGTAAAGTAAAAAATGGCAGTTTGATGTTCCCCTAAGTAGTGGCAAGCACAACCGAGATGATAATGAGTTCGGCTATCATTCTGGTCAATTGCTAGGGCTTTGGCAAAGTCGGCTTTTGCCATTTCATACTGTTGTTTTTCTAGATAAACAATTCCCCGATCATTATAAATTGTTGCTTTTTCTTGTTGATCTAATGATTGAGATTGCAAGGCTTGATTATAATCAGCTAAGGCTTGATCATACTGCGCGATCGCGCTTTGAGCCAATCCTCGATTGTATAGCGCTTGGGGATGTTCGGGAGTTTGCGCTAAGACTTGATTATAATTTTTAATCGCTTTCGGATAGTTACCACTGCGATAATAAGCTAAACCGCGCCATAAGTACGCCTGAGTTAGTCTGGGATTTTGTTGCAAGGCTGTAGAACAATCAGCGATCGCGCGATCGTAGTTTTCTAGATTGAGATGAGCAAAACACCGATACTGCTGTGCTTTAATTTCTTCAGGATTGCTATTTAGAATCTCATCAAAAATGGATTGGGCTGCTTGATAATTTTCTTGATAGAGCTGTTGTAAACCTGACTCGATTAAATCATTTGTCGGACTCGCATTGACGGGCAAACAAATAAAAATTAAACTCAATTGAATGAGAAAAAAACGAAAGCAATTCCGTAAAAACAGTAACATAGTGACTTAAATAAGATTAACGACAAAGAGGTAGAAGAAATCTCTAGTCAAACAGCAAGGTGCATTTTAAGTCATACACCCTGCTTGCCTAAAAAATTACCATCCTTTTTCGGCTTGGCTTAAAACATACTCAGCCACCGCTTCAATTTGAGATGACTTTAATCTTCCTCGAAAAGCTGGCATTGCTCGTTTTCCATTGGTCACTTGGTAAACAATCGCTTCTTTAGAATCCATATTATATTTCTCAAGCGCTTCTTTTTTCAGCGTTTTATTTGCCATAACTCGATTGCTTCCCCCAGCATGGCAAGCGGCACAATTCGCTTGAAAAATTTGTTCGCCATTGGGTTCAGCGTGAGCGGGAGGTGCAATTAAAACAGAAGAAATGAGAATGATTAATGCAATTACTTTCTTGATCATGAAGCCAATTTAATGAAATCAACCCCTGAATCATGACATAGCTAAAATCACAATGCAAAAGACAAGTTGTCAAATTTAGCGAAGGGTTGAAGGTTGAAAGTAAGAATAATAAAAAATCTGAAAAGTGCCAAATTCAACTTAATGAGACATATTATGACCATCCATTTCTTCTTCTCCTTGTAATTCTTTTTGAGAAGAATCCTCGCCTATATTGAGTTCAATGAGAGTCATATTTTTTTCTCCAACACTAACTAAGCCCATCGTAATCTGACCAATCGAAAGAATTCCCATAGAAACTAACCCCATTGAAAATAGTCCCATGGGGATTAAACCAATTGAGATCAGACCGTGGGGAATCGCACCAATAGAAATTAAACCATGAGGAGAAATACCAATACAAAATATTCCGTCGTGAGGGGCAACACCAATATTAAATAGTTTTTGGTTTTTTAGAGAAAATCGCATTGCTCAATTATCCGCTAATCAGTTGCACAGAAGGATAAGCAATTTTTTATGACTTCGTCAAAAGACAAGCTGTCAAATTTGATGGTGCAACAAAAATTTTCCTACCTTACTGATTAGGTGAGAGCAAGACTAGGTTTCGTTAAAGCGGGAACAATCAAATCACTTGCCATCCTTGCCCCTGCTATATTTCTGGCAACGGGTCCTACTTGTAACCCAGCCCATGCGCCCATCATAAACAATTCACAGCCTTGCCAACGCAAATGGGAATCGAGAACAGGTAAACCATTAATGACTTTGATGGGATATCTTTCCCGAATCAGTGAGAGTAAGGGGTGTTCCTCCACATTCGTTTCATGACCGGTTCCTAACCAAATGCGATCCACATTCAGACACTGACCATTATTGCAATCAACGTGCCAATAATCCCCTTCCCAAACCGCTTGTTTCACTTCACAGTGCGGAGATAGTATCACCTTTCCTTGATGCTGTTGTTGCCGTAACTGGGTCATCACACTGGGAGTCATCGATCCGCCATTCCGCGCTGTTTGTAATAACTGAAAGCGTTGATACCAGTCAGTTTCCGCCCAAAATCCCTTGAGATATTTTGGACCCAGCCAACCCGGATCAGCATCAAATAGTTTTTCTTGAAAATTGTGCCTTGCCATTAAAATCACCGTTGCCCCTAACTGCGAGGCACCCAAGGCTAAATGCCCACTGGTTAAACCACCGCCGACAATCAAAATTCTTTCACCGTGCAGATTTAAATTCCGTAAATCAATTTGGCTACTGTGGCACAACTGATGACGCAAGTGTAAAGATGACACCTCTTTTGCCCAGTCGGGAATAATCGGTTTTCCCGCCCCCACTGCTAAAACCACTCGTCGCGCTGTCAGGGTTTCTCCTGTGGATAAGTGCAGTTGAAATTTGTGCTGAAGAGGAGCAAGACTCAGTACCCTTGCGGGATATACTGTATTTTGCAACTGCCATTTTTGAATTAAATCTTCGCAAAAGTCTTGAAACAACTGAGTTCCAGGTAAATCATACGGCGGAAAAAATTCATTGCGACGATGTTCGCCAAAGTTGCGGAGGGCTTGCGGGTTGGGATGAGGATGATGGGGAGAGGGCGATCGCAGATGGGGAATCTGAAACGCACCAAATTGATGATACCATTGCTGCATCCACCTCCCAGAGGGATCGAAAACCATCAAACGATTCCGCATCAACTTTTTCTTTTGTAACAGATGTGTGACAAGGGTTAAGGCTTGGGGTCCCGCGCCAATAATGGCGATGTCGATTGAAGTCTTCATGATGACAAAATAGAGCTTTTATAATAAGATGATAATCATTCTCATATAAAAAACAACATCAGCTATGTTTTTCCAGCATCGATCGTCATTCCTTCTCGCCAGTCTCCTCGCGTTGGGCTTAGGAAGCTGTGGTCCCACTGCTACTCCTCCTAATGAATCTCCAGAAACGAACAATGAGACAGCAGAAGCAACATCAGAAGAAGCGTTGCAGATTGTAACCACCTTTTTGCCGATGACTCACTTTACCAAAGCAGTGGTGCGCGATCGCGCGGAAGTGACCCAACTACTGCCCACCAATACAGGACCTCACGATTATCAAGCGAAACCCACTGATGTCCAAACCATTGCCAATGCCGATGTTTTGGTGAAAAATGGGCTAGAACTCGAAGTCTATTTAGAGGACATGATCGCCAATGCGAATAATCCCGATCTTGTGGTCATTGATAGCAGTGAAGGGATTGCAACCATTGCTTATGAAGACGACGGTCATGATCATCACGATCATTCAGACCATGATCATGACCACGATCATGATCACGACCACGATCATGGAGAAAAAGCTGAAAGCCATGATCACGACCACGATCATGGAGAAAAAGCCGAAAGCCATGATCACGGAGAACAGGGTCACAGCCACGATCATGGGGAGTTTGACCCCCACGTATGGCTTGATCCCAAACGCGCAATGGAACAAGTGGAAAACATCCGCGATCGCCTGATTGCAGTTGATCCAGAAGGAGAAGCCATCTACACTGAGAATGCTAATGCTTATCTCGAAGAACTCAAAGCCCTAGATGAAGACATTTCTGAGAAGCTAAGTCCTTATGCGGGAGAAACCTTTATTACCTTCCATGACTTCGCCAACTACTTCGCTGAAAGCTACAACTTAGAATCACAATTCCTCGTGGATATCCCAGAAGAAAACCCTTCCCCTGAAGATGTGAAGAGAGTGATTGATACGGTGCAAGCAGAGGAGATTAAAACACTGTTGACCGAACCCCAAGCGGGAGAGAATTCTTTTTCTGCGTTAGCCAAAGACCTCAACGTTAAGGTTAGTGTCTTTGATCCAGTGGCAACCGGAGATGTAGAAGCTGTTCAACCTGAATATTATCTCGAAGTCATGCGCCAAAATGTCAATAATTTAGTCACTGGGTTGGAAGGAAGCACTCAGTCTCATTTACTTGTCCCTCAAGACGCTTCCTCACAAGCGGTCGCCTTAAGGTTTTAGGAGTGGGAAATGTCCCAATCGGTATTAGAAATTGAAGACTTGAGTGTCTATCGGGGAAGTCATCTTGCTGTGGAACAAGTTTCTCTGAGTTTAAGCGTAGCCACTGACACCGCAATTATTGGTCCGAATGGTGCAGGGAAAAGTACCTTCATTCAGTCTATTTTGGGGATTTTACCGCGCCATCGTGGGGAAGTGTTCATTTTAGGATATCCTCTCACGCGCAAAGGAAAGTTAGATCAACGAGTGCGTCAACAAGTGGCATATCTTCCCCAGAATTTCGGCTTTGATCAACGGATTCCCATTCAGGTGGAAGAGTTTGTGGGATTGGGTTGGCATCGTTTGGGCATCCAATTTCCTTGGTCGCATCAAAAACAATGTCGCCTTGCTGTGGAAGAAGCCTTAAGCCGAGTGGAGGGTCTTTCTCTTCGCCATAAACCGATCAGTGAACTTTCTGGAGGAGAAACGAAGCGGGTGTTACTTGCTTACTGTTTGGTAAGCCCACGACGCTTGTTGATTTTGGATGAAGCCCCCGCAGGCTTGGATTTTCGCGGTGAATCAGACTTTTACCAGTTACTGTATGAACTTAAAAAAGAACAG
>JAAANX010000109.1 GCA_009909085.1 Cyanobacteria bacterium GSL.Bin1
GTTTCTTGAAAGAGAGATTTTCGAGAGTCGGTTAATTCGATGGAGTCTGTGTTCATTAACCTTCCGTCGATACATGACTTCTCTTTCATTGTAAAAGGACGATTTATTTATTGCAGCACTCTTATTGCTTCACCAATGTCATTCCCATAATCATCTAGAACCATGCTTCTGTTCGGGTACAAAGACACGCCTTGAGGGCTCGGTTTTAACTGTCAGGCAACAAAAGTCAATATACAGCTATTTGCTCTTGAAAATTCATCAAGTTTCTTTGATTCATTACGAGCTATCGAGATTGTGCTCGTGGAACGCTTCTGTCACTTTCCGTAAACCAGACGCTGTAAGGCTTATGAACACTGGATTCTTCAATTTGGTTAATAGAAAATATAGCAATCAGGAGTCAGATGTGAGAAACTAATTCCCTCGTCCCTGTACTCGTCGCCTCGAATGTGGCTTCTTCTCATGAATCATTCCTGACTGCTATATTTTATACTAATAATCACAAGTGCGATGCTGATGCTCCCTGCAAGGGTAACGGGAAAAGGAGAAAGGAAGGGCTTGATAAGTCCATTAATACCCATCAAAATTAGCTTGACAGACCACTAATGCTATACTCTAAAGATTATTTCAGAGAAAAACTAGATATCGAGGTTGCAACTCTTTCAACTCTATGTCTATAATTAGAAAGGCACGACGCGGGATAGAGCAGTCTGGTAGCTCGTCGGGCTCATAACCCGAAGGTCGGTGGTTCAAATCCGCCTCCCGCTATATATAAGGTTAACTCTTCAGCTCCGAGTAGTTGAAGAGTTAATTTTTGTCCTTTTAGCTGATTTTAAATCTTTGGTCCCTTTTCCTGTGGCTCATTGGCACTACCTTTCCTTTCAACGGAACTTCGGATCAGTTTTCCCCTTGAGATGAAGAAGCTCAAGTCTAGGTCGCAGAGAGTGAAAGTGTTCCAGGCTTAGCAACAGAAACTGAAATTTGAGAAGCATTAACCACAAAAATCAAGAATGGGGTTCACCGAATAAGATTAACGAACAAGTAAGAGAGTTGATGACCTCAGTTGTGATATCACTAACAGCTAACCCGCCAGCCGTGCGACGACGCAGTGATCGCAGCACGACCAAATCAAATGATCGCGCTGCGCGGACAATTACTTCTGCTGTCCGTTCATGAGCAATGGTTTTAATCCGATAGCGAATTTTAGCGCCCCTCTGCTGTAAAACTTGTTCAATTTCTTGTTCAAAGGCTTGGATTTGTTCTTTACTTGTTCTTGGGTCACAGACATGAAGGTACGTTACTGAAGAACGATGGGTATCGGCAAATAATTGTGAAAAACGAATGGCGCGGACAGCAGCCACAGTCAAATTCTTTACCGGGACAAGAATGCGGTGCAGATGAATTGGTTCATCGAGTAAGCGCGTGACCGCCACTGGACAATGGGACGACCAAATGACATTATTGATTAAACTGCCAAATAAGCGCGATCGCAGCGCGATCGTTGTTTCACTCCAACCCATAACAATTAAACTTGCTTTTTGTTCTCTTGCCGTGCGGGTAATGCCTTCTGCAATATCATCATCAATCCGCAATAACGGATTGGCTCTGACATCAAATTCTTCGCTGTAATGCTGCCCTTTCGCTAAGAGTTTTTCTTGCTGTTGAATAGAAACGGAAAGTTGGGGCTCATCCATATGGACATGAGCTTGTACTACCGTTAAAGGCACCACTATTCCCAACTCGTGACGCGCTAACAGCGCTCCCATTTCAATCAAATAGCGTTCCGTCATCGGATTATAAACCGGAACCACAACGGTAAACAGATTTTCTTGCGCTTTCAGCAAAGCTGGATTCTGGGTTTCTTGTTGTAATTCTTTCTCTACCTGTTCCCACCAAACCCAATCTTCTCCCGTATCAAGTCCAGTTTTAGCTAAAGGCAATTTCCGTCCAAAGCGTTCGGTTAATAAGGGTCCCAATAGAGAAGTCACCAGCATTAAAACAATTACCGTATTAAACACTTCTTGGGGAATTAACCCCGCTTGCACTCCTGCTAAAGCTGCTGCTAAGGTTGCCGCTACTTGCGGTAGAGACAGCGACCACATGGTCAAGGTTTCATCCCAAGAATAGCGATACAGCACTTTTGCCACCAAAGTGGCTAAGAACTTTGAAACAAATAAGCCGGCAATCATCGCTAAGGGGAAGGCAAAATTAAAACGAATCGTCTCGATAAAAACTGGAATATCCAGTAACAAGCCCATGCTGACAAAAAAGAAAGGAATAAACAGGGTACTGCCCACAAACTCCACTTTTTCTTCAACTGGACTATGTCCAACTACATCATTAACGGCTAAACCGACTAAAAATGCGCCAACAATTTTGTCCACATTGATGATTTGGGCACCGACTGAGGCTAAAAAGACAACAAGTAACACAAACAAAAACTGATTACTTTCCTCATCTCCGGTGCGTTGAAAGTATTTCTTACCCGCCCAATCAATTCCAAATAAAACTAAAACAGTATAGACCGCAAGTGCCAACAACTGCATTGTCAAACTAAATGCCGAAAAGTCTCCGGCATGGATGGCAATACAAATTGCTAAGACCAGTAGCGCGGCGATATCCGTAAAAATTGTTGCTCCAATCGTCACAATTACCGATTCATTACTACTGACCCCAAGACGATTCACAATCGGGAAACCTAAAAGCGTGTGTGAAGCAATCAGAGAGCCAATTAAAATCGATGCATTCCAGCCAAAATCAAATCCTTGCGCAATTCCCAATCCGATTAATAAAGGTAAGATAAAAGTTGCCAGACCAAAACTGAGAGCGCGATTTTTCTTTTTCCGAAACTCCTCTAAATCAATTTCTAAGCCAGCAACAAACATCAAATAGATTTTCCCGATATCCGACAGCAGTTTCATGGTTTCACTGTCTTTGTCGAGCAGTTGTAAGCCATCATTACCAAGAATGATGCCAGCCACGAGTAGCCCGACTAGCCCTGGTAAGCGCAACCGCTCAAAAATAGGAGGAATGATTAGGCTAACCAGCAGTAGAATGGTGAATTCAATCAGTGGACTATCGGGGAGAGAAGAAAACAAGGTTGTTCTGAGTTAATCCATAAAAAGATTAACCTTATCATAGTTCAAGTGTCTTTTTTCAGCCTCTACTTGGTTTTGATGAATGCCAACGGGTAAACTGGATGAAAGGGAATTGCCACAAGACGCAAGTGAAGTAATTTTTTCGCAATTCTCACAACTTTACAAGGATACCTGATTTTTTATACAAGTCGATCTCTGAACTTCTAGACTCTTCCTCAAAGCGCGTAATTACCCTTTCTCATTAATTAGGACGAATGAGCGTGCTGAGATAATAATTTTTTATTCTAAAGAAATAGACATTTCTCGTCGATAGGTGTGAACCAGGGTTGGCAATTGTATTTGCTCTACAAGAGGTGAACAACCCAACCAATGGCGAGCCCGTTCAGCAAATTGTTGGGGATTACCACTAACGCAAAAACGGGTTGGTGCTGGTGCATCAAGATTCTTTAACCCCATTAATTCTAGTTCTTGTTCTGTGGCGGTGACGACATGCTCAGCCGGGTCAATAAACTGAATGGTACTTGGTAAAATATCCCCTAAAACCGGTGCTAAGTAAGGATAGTGAGTACACCCATACACGAGAGTATCAATTTGTTTTTCCTGTAGAGAAGCTAAATAGGTTTGAGCGACTTCTCGAACATAGGGGTCATTGAGACGGTTTTGCTCAATTAAAGGGACAAATTCAGGACAACTCACTTGCCAAACTTGAGCACGATGATCGACTTCCAGAATGGCTTGTCTATAGGCGTTACTCGTCGCGGTGGCTGGTGTTGCAATCACACCAATGCGTTTGCCTACTGCCACAGCCGCTCGTGCTCCGGGTAAAATAACGCCCAGAATCGGAAGATTAAACTCTGAGCGCACTGTTTCTAAGGCGAGGGCAGAAGAGGTGTTACAAGCCATGATGACCATTTTTACCCCTTGAGCAGTCATCCAATGCAAAATTTCCCGGCAGAACTGCACAATTTCATCATGAGAGCGGCTGCCATAGGGAAGACGAGCGGTATCAGCAAAATAAAGGAGTGATTCTTGTGGAAGTTGTCGATAGAGTTCCCGTAAAACCGTTAATCCTCCTAAGCCACTATCAAAGACGCCTATGGGATGTTGAGGAACGATTTGTTGTTGGGAGAGTTGATGAGTGAACAAATTAATCCCCTGTAACAGATTCATGGATGGTTTTGCGATGGCTAGTGAGAGAGATTATTGAGTTTGTTGAACATATTGTAAAATCCCGTCTGCAATCGCCTCTGCCATCCGTTTCCGGAAGTTGGGATCCGCTAAGCGCGGCGCATCTTCGCGTCCGGTAACAAATCCGACTTCGACTAACACGGCGGGCATGGCAGAATTACGTAAGACATAGAAATTGGCTTTTTTCACACCGCGATCGCGCGTATTCATGTTACTGATGATGCTGCGTTGAATCGCTTGGGCAAGAGCCCGACCACTGGCATAGTAGAAGGTCTCTGTGCCATTGACATCAGGACGGCTCATACTAATGGCATTAGCATGAATGCTGATAAAGAAATCGGCATCCTCACGGTTTGCCATTGCTGTGCGTCCCCCTAAGCTAACAAAGCGATCATCCCATCGCGTCATTTTTACGCTTAACCCGTTACTTTCTAAGGTTTTACGAACATGATGCGAAATGGGGAGAACAACATCTTTTTCCCGTAGACCGCCAATCCCGACCGCACCGGGATCTTTACCCCCATGTCCTGGGTCTAGAACGACGAGCAAATCCTCTTGATTGTTTCCACGGGAAACAGATGGAGGGGGAGTCGGTTGAGTTGAAGGGGATGGCGATTGAGGCACTCGGATAGTTTGCTGTCGTTGGTTCCAATTGTTGAGGCTAGGTAAATTCCGGCGGGTGGGTTGTCGTAATTGTCGCAGCGCGATCGCAAGGGTATTTGCACTGGGTTGATTCAAATCGTCGGAAATTTGAACGCCTGGGGACGATTGCACTTGTACAACCACTGTTTCTTCATCTTTTTGTCGCACTCGAATTTGGGAAATTGGACTATTGCGTGTCAACTCTGGACCGCGTACGGGATCCGCTAATTCGGCATTAGGGATCGTAATTTCATAGATGCCGCTGACCCGATTCCAACTTCCGCTGCCCGTGATCGGTTGATTCGCTCGCACTAACAACTGATTATTCCTTAAATCAACCGCTTGAATCGTTGTTGTTTGGGCGGGTTGCTCTTGATTGGTGACCGAGGCTGGGACGGGCGGAGTGGAAACTTGATTGCGGACTGCCCGCATCCCTCCTTCCGGCAAGAAAACAATACCGCCTTGACCAAGGGTCGTCGGAAACGCCTGCCAATCTGGACTCGCTGCACTCAGATGAAGTGTTACTTCTGCCGCATCACTGCCACTCGATTTAAATTCAGCATGGCTGATCCCATATTCACCCACGGGCACCACCGGCGGCAAATCCGATGGCAAAGTGACCTCAGGTAAGCGAAATGAAATTTGTTTTTTATCCTGACTGCGCTCAACTTGAATATTTTTTCCGGGGGACCTCTCTAATCGCAGTAATAAGCCACTGCGCGTGACCTTAAAGTAAGGATTATCCTTAGCATTAGCATCGGCATTGCCCACGCCTAACAAGGGAGACGTTGAGGGTTGGTTCGGGGACTGATTCCCACCAGGAGCAGTTCTCACTTGGCTTCTCGCAACCCGCTTCGCTTCCGGTAACTCCACCGACCAACGCTGGGAACGTTGTTCTCGAATTTTGACTTTGTCTGGGTCCAACGTATAACCAGGGGCGAGTTCAACAACCAGGCGAGCGGTTTTTTGATCAAACTGACCCACTCGTACCTCTTGAACCGCTCCACCAACGGATTGATTAACTAAAGAATGACCGAGGACTGTATTTGGTAAATCAATTACAACCCGTGTCGGATTAAAAATTAATTGTGCTCGCGGTTGCACTCTCTTTTCGGTCTGAAAGAGCAGACGATTGTCATCTTCGTTAAACCGCCAAAACGTGAGCTCTCCTGCATAGGCGGGGGCTGCCGTTAGTGCAGTTGCCACTAAAGAACCGATTAATATTGAGGCTTGTTTCACCACTCCTACTCCTCACACGCGCGATCGCGCCTTAAATTAATGATTAGGCATCATAGAATAACCGTAGCAGTTAACAGATTAGTTTATCCTAATCAAGAGCCATTTTTCTGTAAACTCAGCTTCCTTCCTGTTTTGAAGTTTCTACTTCTGTTTCTGCCGCTTCTGGGAAGACGACCCGCAAGAAAGGAGGCGCCAAAAATGTTGTCAAAATGACCATGACAATAATAGCCGCTTCGGTAGAAGGAGAAAGTGCTCCGCTAGCTGAGCCAACACCAGCAAAGACTAAGCCCACTTCTCCACGGGGAATCATCCCTACACCAATCGCAAGTTTATTGATATCGGGGCGACCAAAGATGGTAAATCCAGCAATGACCTTCCCGATGATTGCCACGACAATTAGAAACGCTGCTAAGATTAGCCCCTCACGGTTGCTGGGAACAGTGGGGTTTAAAACGCCTAAATCAGTTTTTGCCCCAACACACACAAAAAATACCGGAACCAGGATATCCGCAACCGGGACGACTTGTTCTTCTAGTTCTTTGCGTTTTTCGGTTTCTGCCAATACCAATCCGGCTGCAAAAGCACCCAAAATTGCTTCTAGCTCAATCGCCGTCGCAATGTAAGCAAGAGCAAAGGCAAACACCAGTGCTGTTAGCAACAGCTCACCCCGAGTTTTCATTTCATTAACCATTCCCACCAGAAAGGGACTAATGAAACGTCCCAGAAGGATTGTTCCCACCAAGAACGCTCCGGCGCTGATAACTAAATAGATGATATTGCTGACTTCAATGTTTCCAGTTTTGATTAAACTGGCAACCACTGCTAAAACAATAATACCCAAAACATCATCAATTACAGCTGCCCCAATAATAATTTGTCCTTCCTTGGAATTTAACCGTCCTAATTCTGCGAGAACTTTTGCTGTAATGCCAATACTGGTTGCTGTTAAAGCGGCGCCAGCGAATACGGCCGGAATGGCCGGGACACCAAATCCGTAATATAAACCGGCTGTTCCGCCAACAAATGGGGCAATGACCCCTGTAACAGCAACGGCTGCTGCTTGGGGACCCACTTGTAAGAGTTCTTTCAGGTCCGATTCTAGGCCAATCTCAAATAGCAAAATCACCACTCCGAGTTCAGACAGGATGGTGATGACTTCTCCTTGGGCTTCAAAGACTGCTTCGGCTGCCCCAGGCTGGAGATCGGTCGTTTGTTGCAAAAACGCCATAATGAGAGAATCTTCAGCGGTTGCTCCGGTTTCAGGAAATACGAGTAACCCTAATACAGAAATACCAATCACTACGCCACCTACCAATTCTCCCAAGACAGGAGGTAAGTTAATGCGAGAGCAGAGTTCGCCGCCGATTTTACTGGCAATATAAATTGTCACTAAGCTGAGCAAGACGCTCGCTAAAATTAAGCTGCCATCCGCTTGCGCGGGTTCTTCTTCCGCTGTTGCAAGTAGTGATAAAGGGATAAAATCTGTGATTACAGGACTAGACGTTATTTGAGCAAAAATCATTCTTTAATTGGTTTACAGAATTTCTTTATACTTAACCATACAACAAGACTGGAGCTGACGATATCAGTTTCATCAATGTTTTAGGGGGCATTTTTTCGATACCAGTCAATTGTATTTTTTAAGCCTTGTTTAAATTCCGTTTGTGCCGTGAAACCAAAACGTTCTTTTGCGCGTTGGGTATCTAAACAGCGACGGGGTTGACCATTGGGTTTATCGGTTTGCCAAATAATTTCTCCTTGAAAGTCCATGAGTTCGCAAATTAATTCCACTAAGTCTTTAATGGCAACTTCTTGATTGGTTCCTAAATTAACCGGGTCAGGATCATCATAATATTGAGTTGCCATAACAATGCCATGAGCAGCGTCGGTTGAGTAAAGGAACTCTCGGGTGGGACTGCCATCTCCCCAAACTGGCAGTGTTTTTTCTCCTTTTTGTTGAGCCTCATGAACTTTCCGAATCAGAGCCGGAATCACGTGAGAACTTTCCGGGTTAAAGTTGTCTTCCGGTCCATACAAGTTGACGGGGAGGAGATAGATCCCATTCCAGCCATATTGCTGGCGGTAGGCTTGGAGTTGCACGAGCAGGGCTTTTTTGGCAATTCCATAAGGGGCATTGGTTTCTTCAGGATACCCATGCCAAAGATCATCTTCATGAAAGGGAACGGGCGTAAATTTCGGGTAGGCGCAAATCGTTCCCACACAAACAAATTTCTCGACATTAGCTTGGTAAGCAGCATGAATGAGCTGTGCGCCCATCATTAAGTTGTCATAAAAGAGTTCTGCCGGTTTTTCTCGATTGAGACCAATTCCCCCCACATGAGCAGCAAGATGGATGATGATATCTTGGTCAGCCGCAACTTTTTGGCAATTTTGCCAGTCTCGCAGGTCTTGATCGCGCGATCGCGGTACGGTAATTTTTTCTCGTTGTGCCCCGGCTGCACACAGTTGGTCAATCACCTGGCGACCTAAAAAGCCAGCACCACCAGTGACAACAATCCGTTTATTGTTTAACTCGAGCATTTTGATCTTTATTCTCCCCAAACTAGCAGTGAAATTGAGTCGACTAATAGGACATTGAACCCATATTTTGGCGAATATAAGCCGTATCTTGAATCCGTTTATGGTTTTTCGTTTCTGGAAGCGGAAGACCTAAAGCGGTTAAATCAGCATCGACCATTAATAGGACTAATTCTTCAAAATTAACGGATGGCTCCCACCCTAGTTTTTCTTTGGTTTTTGCCGGATCGCCAATGAGCAACTCAACTTCGGCAGGGCGCAAATACCGTTGGTCAAAGCGTACATAATCCTCCCAGTTGAGATTGACATAGCCAAAAGCCAGTTCTAAGAATTCCCGCACAGAATGAGTTTCGCCGGTTGCCACTACATAATCATCCGGTTGGTCTTGCTGTAACATTAACCACATGGCTTTAACGTAGTCTTTTGCGTAACCCCAGTCCCGTTTGGCATCCAAATTTCCCATGTAGAGGTATTTTTGTTGTCCAGCTAAAATCCGCGCGATCGCGCGCGTAATTTTCCGTGTGACAAAGGTTTCACCGCGTCGAGGGGATTCATGGTTGAATAAAATACCATTACAGGCAAATAAATCATAAGATTCTCGATAATTGACGGTTTGCCAATGGGCATAAACCTTGGCGCAAGCATAAGGACTACGCGGATAAAAGGGCGTTGTTTCCTTCTGGGGAATTTCTTGAACCTTCCCAAACATTTCTGAAGAACCCGCTTGATAAAATCTCACTTGAATGCCGGTCCGATACTGATAGTCACGGATTGCTTCTAATAATCGCAAGGTTCCCATTGCTGCCGTATCTACCGTATATTCTGGAGAATCAAAACTCACTCGTACATGAGATTGCGCCCCGAGATTATAAATTTCCATCGGTTGCACTGCTTCTAAGAGGCGACGTAAGGTTGTACCATCAGTCAAATCCCCATAATGCAAGAATAACCGTGCGTTTTCTTGGTGTGGATCCACATAAATATGATCAATCCGGTCCGTATTAAACGTAGAAGTGCGACGGATAATGCCGTGCACTTCATAACCTTTCTCCAGTAACAGTTCACTTAAGTAAGAGCCATCTTGACCGGTAATTCCAGTAATCAAGGCAATTTTTTTTTCACTCATAGGTCTATGATTCACCCTTAACCAGTTGTTATATTAAAAATCTTTCCCCTTTTTTTCTAGAAATTCACTCATTCCACTCCTAAAAGTTGTGGGATTTCGTGTCCTTCCTTAGTAGTTATTGGTCATTCGTACCAAGGACAAAGGACTAATGACGAAGAACAAAGCGTGAGGATAAACTTCCCCAGCCGCTTTCTGTGACCCGGTACTCATTCACAAAAACTCCCTTAATTATAAAGGAGTTATACATGATTTTTGTCACTTTTGTAGCCAATCAAGATCTAGATTTAATAACCACCGTTATCTTGAGGAAAGAGGATGACTCCAATTGTCTTAATAATGACCCAGAAATCTAGTAACCAGTTCCGAAAATTGACATAATACACATCCATATTGACGCGCCTTTCATAGGGAATGTCGTTGCGTCCTGAAACTTGCCATAATCCAGTAATTCCAGGGGGAATCGTCAAAATTTTATCAATATGACGACCATACTTATAAAGTTCTTCGGGAACTAAAGGACGAGGCCCAACGACACTCATATCCCCGGTCAGAACATTCCAAAATTGAGGAAGTTCATCCAGACTGGTATACCGTAAAAATTTTCCCACTGGGGTTACTCGCGGATCGTCTTTGAGTTTAAATGTCTCTTCGTATTCCTTTCGTAATTCTGGATACTCCAGCATTAAGCGGTCCATCATTACATCCGCGTTATTAACCATGGTTCTAAATTTAATGCAACGGAAGGCGCGATAATTTTTACCAATCCGCTCTTGAATATAAAACACCGGTCCGGGTGAACTCAGTTTAATCAAAATTGCCAATAGCAAATAAAGCGGAGAACAGAGCAATAATACCGCTGATGAAAACAAAATATCGAATAATCGTTTGAATATTTCTCCATCTTTAGCAGCGAGGGCAATTGTTTTGTATCTTTTCTTACCGAAAAATGGGTCAACGCTACGTTTAATTGCGCCTCGTAACACCTTAACGGAGATAAGTTGGCTTTGAGCAGTCATCTTATTCCTTTCACTTCACTTCACACCACACACCCCCCATCATAAAGCCACAAGCCGAAACAAGGGAACAAATTGATGGTAATTGAGACATACCCTATTGTTTCACAGTTCTTAACCTCCAGTTCAGGTGTTTCGATTCTATCTTGAGATCAGTCATTAGTCATTAGTCATTAGGGAACAGGGAATCGGCAATTGGTCGTTTCCTCTCCCTTGCTCAATACTGACACTGATTCTTAAATTTTCTCTTCCACAACCCCTTCCGCTTGGTGAACTAGATTTCGCAATTGGTCTAAGGTTTTGGGAGAAGCATTGTTCCACATTCCCCGTTGCTGGGCTTCTAATAACCGTTCTGCAATATCTCGCATTGCCCAAGGGTTCTTTTCCTCTAAGAATTGTTGCACCGTTTCATCAAGGAGATAAGCTTGGGCAACCCCTTCATACATATAATCCTCAACACATTGGGCAGTTGCATCATAGGCAAAGAGATAATCGACAGTCGCTGAAATTTCAAATGCCCCTTTATAACCGTGACGCATCACCCCTTCTAGCCATTTTGGGTTCACAACTCGCGACCGATAAACGCGGGTGATTTCTTCACTTAATTGTCTAACTTTTGGGTTTTCCATTACAGAATTGTCCCCAAAATAAGTCTGGGGATTTTTTCCAGTGACCGAACGGACTGCTGCCGTTAAACCGCCTTGGAATTGATAGTAGTCGTCGGAGTCGAGTAAATCATGTTCGCGGTTGTCTTGGTTATGGAGGACAACTTGTAAGGTTTCGAGGCGTTGTCTAAAGGCTTCTGGGGCTGCTTTACCGATGCCTTGTCGGGTATAAGCGTAACTACTCCAGTTAATGTAAGCCCGGGCTAAATCTTCATCGGTTTGCCAATTTTGCGCCTCAATTAAGCCTTGTAAGCCCGCCCCATAAGCACCGGGTTTCGAGCCAAAAATACGGTAGCGCGATCGCGCTTGTGCTTCTGCTAAAGATAGCCCTTGTTGTTGCCAGTAGGCGCTTTCTTTTTGCGCTTGCGCAGCTAAGGGATTTTCTTCAGCAGTTTCGTCTAAGTTGGCAATCGCTTCTGTCACTTGGTTAAATAAATCTAAGAGATTGGGGAAGCCATCTCGAAAAAAGCCAGAGATTCGCAGTGTGACATCCACACGGGGACGTTGTAAGACTGAGAGGGGTAAAACTTCAAAATCCACAACCCGCCGGGAAATGCCATCCCAAACCGGTCTCACGCCCATTAAGGCAAAGGCTTGCGCGATATCATCACCGCCGGTACGCATAGTAGAGGTTCCCCAAACTGAAATAGCCAGAGATTGGGGATATTCACCGTTATCTTGGGTATAACGCTCAATCAGGGCTTCTGCTGCTTTATACCCCACATCCCAAGCGGTTTCGGTCGGAATTCCTCGGATATCAACGGAATAGAAGTTACGTCCGGTGGGGAGGACATCCGGTCGTCCGCGAGTGGGTGCGCCGGCTGCGCCTGGGGGAATATAATTTCCATCCAATCCTTGTAATAAATGTTCGATTTCCTTGGGAGTTGCTTGCAGCCTGGGGAACAGAAAGGTTTTGATCCAAGTGAGTTCGTGTTCTAGAGGGGAAGGAAGGGAAGAAAAGGGTTGATTGTCTAGAATATGAGTTGCAATCAGTTCCGCTGCATACGCTTCTAACTCTGCGACTGCATCCCCAATAATGCGACAGGTGGACAAATTTTTCGGGAAAGCACTCTGGTGTTTATCCCAAGAGAAAGGTTGGGAATAGTCGCTGGTGAGAGGGTCAAAATCGAGATTATAGGCTTGCGCGATCGCGCGTGTAATTCCGATATGACTTTGTCCGGGAGAACGAGCAATCGACAAAATTAAATCTCGTAGTTGCCTCTCTTGCGGACATTGTCCAAAAATATGTAACCCATCTCGGATTTGCGCTTCTTTTAATTCACAGAGATAACCATCGGCGAGGGTTAAAAATTCACTGATCCGATCGCGATCAAATTCTGTCATCCCAAAGTCTTGGTGGAGATTTTCTTGAGTGACTAAATCAGCAATCTTATCGGCGATTAAAGGCAACCGCGTGGGATCAAGGGTTTGCGCTTCGTAATATTCATCAATTAACCCTTCCAACTCTTGCAATGATCCATAGAGTTCTGCGCGAGTTAAGGGCGGAGTTAAGTGGTCTAAAATAACCCCATGGGCGCGACGTTTGGCTTGCGACCCTTCTCCGGGATCATTGACAATAAAGGGATAAAAATGAGGAATGGTCCCCAGGGCAATTTCCGGATAACAAGTCTTGCTGAGGCTAATGCTTTTGCCCGGTAGCCATTCTAAATTGCCATGCTTTCCCACATGAATGATGGCTTGGGTTTGAAATTCCTGACGTAACCAATGATAGAAGGCTAAATATTCGGGAGTGGGTTCTAAATCGGGAGAATGATAGTTTAATGTCGGGTCGCGATCATAGCCGCGAGAGGGCTGGATACCGACAAAAATATTCCCCAACTGAATGCCAGGAATGGGAAAAGAAGCGACAGTTATTTCTCCCCAACGTTGGCGAATCGCTTGCTGTGTTTCTTGAGGGAGGGTTGCAAAATAATCTTGATACGTTGTTCGGGAAAGTTCTTGTCTAACTTGACGATAATATCGTCCTTCCGGGTCATTGGTTACCCCTTGTGTTAGCCATTGCATTAACTCATCCCCACTTTCCGGAAGGGAAGAAACAGTATAACCCGACGCTTTGAAGGCTTTTAAAATTTCGACACAACTGGCAGGGGTATCTAACCCCACCCCATTCGCAAGGCGACCATCTTTATTCGGGTAATTGGCAAGAATCAGCGCAACCTTTTTCTCGGCATTAGAGGTATTAGCAAGAGTCAGCCAGTTTTGAGCTAATTCTACAACAAACTGAGCGCGATCGCGCACCGGTTCATAAGCAACAACATTGGTTTCCAATTGTTCATTCCACTGCTGAGAAGACTTAAACGAAATCGCCCGTGTAATGACGCGTCCATCCACTTCCGGAAGCGCGACATTCATCGCCACATCCCGTGGGGTTAACCCTTGCATTCCAGTTTCCCATTGCTCTTTGGTTCCCCCACTTAAAATGACTTGTAAAACCGGAACATTTAATTTTTGCCAAAAACTGCTTTTTTGATCCTCCCCAAACTTGGCTAAAGAAAAACTGGTTGTATTTAGAACGAGTTCAATATTTTGACAATAGTCTAAAACCTCTGCTTGGACTTCTTCTTGACTCAAAGCAGAAACAAAAATGGGGAGTGGAAATAAATTGCGCTGACTTAATTCCTCACATAACAAATCAATGGGACTGGTATTGCCAGCTAAATAATGAGCGCGATAAAAGAGAATCGCAACTCTTGCTTGATTAGTTGGCTGGTTAGAAAGGAAAGAAGGAGAATAAACCCCGACGCGAGGAACCGGTTTGACAGCTGGCGGTTGGTAATTTCTACCCCATCCTAAATCAGCGACAAACTGTAAACCATGACGACAGTTTTCTACCCCTCCTTCAATAAAGTATTGCCATAATTGATTTACTGCAGAAAGGGATACCGTTGAGTGACTGATCAAGGTGGGATCAGCGCGATCGTCTCCGGGTAAAACAAAAAGGAGAGCACCATTTTCTTCTGCTGTTTCTTTGACGACTTCTAACCCATATGACCAATACGCTCGTCCCCCTAATAGCCGCAAAATAATTATTTTTGCTTGACTTAAAACCGTATCTGCATACGTATCAATACTTAACTCTTGTTGGAGGTTCAAAATATTTGTAACTCGTATCTCTGGAAAATCAGCAGAAAGCTGAGCAACTGCACTTGCTAACATTTGAATATCGGTATCAGCTGCAGTTAAAAAAATAATAGGTGCTGGTGTTTGCTCAATAAAAATGACCCCTTCGGTATTAGGAGCCCAACCGCCAGGAGTTACTGCAATACGGTGCATAAATGAATTTCACTCCTTAATTTCTGTAGCTAAAAATGATAGAATTACACTGCAAAGAATTGATGTTCGTGAAGTTACCCAGTAATTTCAAGATATAGCACAAAAAATATTCACTAAAAAGGGATCGCTTTTTTCTTAATTTTTTTAGTTATTTCTTTTGACTGATGACAGAAACCTTATAATTATACTTAAGTATTAGAAGAACAGTTTTGATTCATAGGGAGGAAAGAAATAATGTCAGCTCCTAATACTAAAGGTGAAATGGAACAAAAACTGGCGGAAATGGGATCAAAAATTGATGAATTAAAAGCTAAAGCATCCCAAGCCAGTGCAGAAAGAAAAGCCGAACTCAATGAGCAGATCAACCACCTTCAGGAGAAAAAAGAGTCGATGCAACAGCGACTCGATGAATTACAAGAAGCAAGTGGAGAGGCTTGGGATGACATTCAATCTGGTTTCCAATCAGCTTGGGATGATTTAAATCAAGCCTTTGAGAAAGCAAGAGATCAGTTTAAGTAAATTAGAGTTACTCCTCAGCGGTTTCTGGCTGAGACATTGTATTGTCTTCAGTTTGAGGTTGAGTTGTATTTTCTTGTTCTGCTTGCGCTTCCGTTGTATTTTCGTCCGTTAACAGCGGGGTCATTTGCTTGATTTGGTCTTTAAATTGAGCAGGTGCGAGGTTAAAGGCTTTTTCATAGAGAGGCTTCGCTGCTTCCTCGTTTCCTTGACGTTGTTGAACTAAGGCTTGTCCTAAAACCGGACGAAAATCGCCTGGATTAGTGTCAGCTACTTCTTTATAAAGCGTGAGCGCGCCGTCAAATTGTTCGGTGCGACCATACACTTGTGCTAACAGTAATTGAACGCCAGTGCGATCAATCTCTTGGTCATCACTTTCTGCCAACTCTAAGGTATCTTTTAACTCGCCAATTGCTGCCTCGGGGCGACCTTGCTGTAAAAACAAATCGACTAATCCTTGTAAAGCGCGAGTATCTCCCGGTTGGTTATCTAAAATTGAGCGGTAGGCATCAGCCGCTCCTTCTAAATCACCCACTTGTTGTTTTGCTTGGGCAAGAAGAATCCGATAAGCTTGTTGATCCGGATTTAAGTCAGCAAGCTTTTCAAGGGGGTTGAGTGCGCCTTCAATATCTCCTTGCTGGATCCGCACTTCAATTAATCCTTGTAATGCACTTTCATTTTCCGGTTCTCTTTCTAAAACAGCCTCATACCCTCTGGCTTTATCTGTCAGGTTTTCTTGTTGCTGTTGGGTTGTTGCTTGAGGAGAAGAGGGATTACTTGCTTCCTGTGGTGTTCCTCGGTTGTTGAGAAAAGGAAATACCGATACACCAATAAAAGCAACAACAATAATACTAATAACAACTAATATCCAAGTTTTTCTTTGCGGTTTATCAGGGGAAGAACTCATACGACTGATTTGATAGAGTTTTGATAGGTTGTTCATTAACCAACCTTAACACCCCCAGGATGAATCATGAGCTGAAGCATAATTCTGCGTTAAAGCACAAATCTTTATTGATACTAAGTAAGTGTACTGTTACTTGGTTAACTTCTTTTCCGTATCTAGTCAAAGTTGTCATTTTTGCTTTCAAGGGTAAGCTCACTCTTCAAGAATGAGTGATTTTTATCTAAAATAATTCTTAATCCGATAAAAGTAAATCAGAGACTCTTTCATCGTTCTTAAAGATGCGGCTAGATCATTCATGAGTTCTGTAACTAGATTTCCATGTCAGAAAAATAAGAAAACGTGATTTAATAGAACTGAACTGGAGAACACCCAGAAGTTTCAAGTGAGTGACCTTAATGACTGGACCGGATGATCGTAAAAATAAGACTAATGGAACCCTGTTAGATAAAATCCTAAGTTGGAATAGTTTAGAAGTCGTTTTGAGGATTACTCCAGTAATCTTCTTTTTAGTTGTAGTCGTAGTACTCGGGGTTAGGATAGGCTCCATTTCAGGGATTGAAATCCTCTGGGATTTAGCTGATCCAGGGGTGGCAAGAGGTTTGATCAGTTTACTCTTCTCAATTGCTACTGTTTGGGTCGTAATGCTCCTTGCTCTTACAGCCATCAGTGATAAAAGTAATGATGAAAAGTTCCGTCGCGGAAAAGATATTTTAACTGTCTTAGTTGGAATTTTTGGCACGATTATTGGCTATTATTTTGGCGCTGAGTCGCAACAGCAACAAAATCTACCACCAATTCGAGAAGAACTTCTTATCCCTGAAGACCGACAGCTTCCTAGTGGCACAGACTTCAATGACTCACAGCAAGAGTAAATGTCTCTGCAGACTCCTACAGTGTGGTTCCGTTTCGGTATCTATTGGAAAGGGCAACAAAGGGGACTTGCTCCCAGTTTTGGGAGGTTGGTGCCGTTTTAAAACTCGATGCAAAAACGTGATCGCCGACTGTGACCGTATACTCCTAGGTCCTATCGGGACTTAAACAATCGTGAGGCAAAAACAGCCTCAAACCTATACACAGTAGTTGTTTGACTTCGATTGGGCAATTTCCTGGATATACTTGGGTTTCAGCAATTTTTAGGCGTTTGGTGTAAATTTCTTGCTATGACTGGGTTTGAGTCTGTTTTTTAATTGTTTTTTGTCTAAGTCCCGTTAAGGGACTGATTCGGTTGCTCACGATCGCGCTGAGATGGCTGACTCTAAATGAGCGAACCGTGAGTTGTAATTTAATTAAAGATAGTTTACGATTGATGTGCGTCTTTATGCACATAAAATATGCTGGATTCTCAAATAATATCGCCGACTGAAGCGAGAAATGATTTGTTTAATTTGTTGAATACGATCATCGAAAATCATCAATTATACATCATCAATCGTAGGAATGGGGAAAACGTAGCGTTAATTCCTGAATCAGATTTAGTGAGCTTGATAGAAACAGTTTATCTTCTTCGTTCTCCGACGAATGCACGCCGTCTCAGTGAAGCAATAGAAGAATCAAAGGCGGGAAAAATTAAGCCTCAAAGTTTATTAGAACTGCAACAGGAGTTAGGGGTTGGGCAAAAAGAAGAAAAAGAAAGCGGAAACTGATAAAGTTCAACCAGTAGTAGTGAATCGCAGTCCGGGTTTTAGCTCTCGTTTTAAGGAAGATTTAGCCTGGTGGTTTCAACAAGATACTAAGACGGGAGAAAAAATACTCGATTTGGTAACGGCAGTAATGTCCAATCCTTTTAGCGGAATCGGCAAACCCGAACCCTTAAAATACATGGATGCCAATATCTGGTCGAGACGCATTAATTTAGAGCATCGATTAGTCTATCGAGTCGGACAGACTCAAATCGATTTTTTAGCTTGTCGATATCATTATGAATAAATAGCGAGCGCCTCACCGAATGTATCTGGAAAAACGCGATCGCCCTATCGAAAACATTGACCACATTATTTTCCGCAACAATCCCATCCACGCTACCCCATCCCAGAAGCTGATCGCGCTTAATCGGAAATCGCCGGCTCAAAAGCATTGATTGCATTATCTTAAACAACAATTCCATCATTAATTGGGCGACCGCCTTAATCAATTGAGTGCTTGCTCTTTTTCATAAGTCCTCTGGCTTTAATCCCGTTGATTTGGCAATTCTTTTGAGGGGTTTGAATTTTTTGGTAGTTTCTGCATTTAACTCCCGCCAAAGCAAGTGCCACAAAATTATGGATATGAATATCAAGATAATTGGTTAGCCTACCCGCGGTAGTTTGAGGTCGTAGGTCCCAGGAACCAATGGGGATAGGTTCACCTCCTGCTGCGATCGCTTTGAGGACAAACCCAGCTAGCATTGCTGGACTAATACACCTTTTGGGTTGGCATAAACTTTAAAGGCAATGCGCTGTTGATAGGGCTTTTGTTTGCGGGAATTAGGCTTAGGGGGCAATGTTCCTCGCAAGTGCAAACGGTTCCCATGTTGCTCAATACAGATCCCCACCTTGGCTTGTTTTAACCACTGGTTAGCTTCTTCAACAAAAGATCCGTGGGACTCCCCCACCTCGGAACAGGTGGGGGAGGAAAGCGGGTGAGTCGATACCGCTCGATGCGGTTGAGACTCACATTTTCTTAGGCTACACATAAGCCATTCG
>JAAANX010000110.1 GCA_009909085.1 Cyanobacteria bacterium GSL.Bin1
TCAGTTCTTCCGCCTTGGGGAACGAGTGCTCTTGGCTCATCATCATGGCTTCAGCTTAACCCTTTTTTGACTCCTGTCAACCCTTATCCCTGAATCCTTACTTTTTAACAGTATGTTAATTTGAAGCTATGCTTTATTAATCAAACTATGGCTTGGATTATTTTTGCAACGTTAACTGCACTCTTTGAGTCCCTAAAAGATGTTACGAGTAAACGCGGTTTAAAAACATTAGATGAATATGTCGTTGCTTGGTCAATGATTTTTTTTACCCTCCCTTTAATGCTCCCTTTATTAGGCATCATTGACATTCCTGAATTGGGCGACAACTTTATTTGGGCACTCATTGCTGGAGGAAGCTTTAATGTGATTTCGATGTTGCTTTACATTCGAGCATTAAAATTAGCTGACTTATCTTTGGCTGTTCCTTTAGTTACATTTACCCCTTTATTTTTATTAATTACTTCTCCCCTTATTGTCGGAGAACAACCGACTTTAATTGATGCGATAGGCATTTTTTTTATTGTTACGGGTTCCTATATTCTCAACTTAAACCAAAGACACAAAAGTTTGTGGGCTCCTTTCCAAGCACTACTCAAAGAAAGAGGATCGCAGTTAATGTTACTGGTGGCTTTGATTTGGAGTTTAAGTTCAACGGTAGATAAGGTGGGAGTGCAGAATTCTTCTCCAACATTTTGGGCAATTGCTAACTATAGTTATATTACGATTGGGATGCTACCCATTATGTTGTATAAATCTCGTAATAGCTTACAGCAAGTGGTTACCAATTTACCGACCTTAGTTCCCATTGGATTTTTACAAGGTTTAGTCGTCCTGTGTCAAATGCAAGCCATTAGTTTAACGTTAGTGGCTCATGTCATTTCAATTAAGCGGATGAGTGCCTTACTCAGCGTATTATGGGGACATTTAATCTTTAAAGAGAAAGGATTAAAAGAACGCGCTGCAGGGGCAACTGTCATGGTTATGGGTGTTGTTTTAATTACATTAGCTTAAAAAGCATCATCTCTCATGCAAATTTAATTAACTATTCGTTATTATTTAACTTTTGCTGCGCTGAACTAGTAAACGTTTTATAAAGCCTTGTAATACGATGAATGCCACTACTCCCACCTGATAATAACCCTGCTGCGAGTAAGATATCGACTGTATGGAAGAGAATTCTTTGCCAGCCTAATAAATTGAGCTCTTGGACAAACGGTTGTAATATTCTCACACCAGCTAAGCCAACACTAAACCCGAGAAACAGTCCCGCAAAGCTCGTAATTTTTTGGGTTTGATTCCGATATTTTCTGAGTTCTTTCCGTTTTGTTGCTAATTCTTTTTCTTCTTCTAAGTTTAGCTCGTTTTTAGCAGCTAGAAAATCAATTCTATCCTGTAAATCTAGTTTATTTACTGCACGAAAATTGCTAATAAAAATTTCTAGAGAGCTTTCAATTGCGAGAGAAATAAAAATCAGGATTGCAATCTGACTGCCGATATTAGATTCATTAAATGGTTTCCAATTAATACTGTTACTAAATTCAGGGCGAAACATTAACAGAAGAATAGTAACAATTAAAATTCCACCAATTGTAACAATAAATAGCTTAGTTTCTCGTGACATGAATTCGATATTTTATGGTCAACTCATCCCACCTTTAAAAGTGGTTTTAATAACTAAGGTTAATCAGTTTCTAAGATTGATTCAATTGCTTTGAGTTCTTCAATTGCCTTCCGGATACGTTCTAATAACTCAGTGCGGGACGGTTCCTGAGGAGACGGTTCAGAAGGAGTCGTTGGAATCTTGAGAGACACCGCGATCGCGCAATGATCGGATAGGAGATCTTGACGAGACAGGGGCTGATTATAATTAACTTGTTCAAAAGAAGATTGATCCCACCATTGATTTGTTATTTGGTCTAAAACAATATGATCAATATAGTCGGGATATTGCCCATTAAAACAAGTTGAGAGACGGTTTTCAGTGACTTTAATTAAATCCGCATTAATGGGATTGCCATCATCAATTTCTTGCCAAAAGTCATCATTAATTTGATTAAAACGACGATTAAAATCGCCCATTACGACAAAGGGAATTTCTGCTTGTGCTCGCTGATCAATCCACTCTTCTAAAATCGGCAATTGTTGTTTCAATTTAATACAACCGCCTCGAACTGACCCCGTGAGGTCTCTTTCAAAACAGCCTGATTTGAGGTGAACCGATAGCATTCGGATTGCTTGGTCTTCACCGACTTGCACGGTAATATCCGTTCCATAACGAACATCACCCACATCTAAGGCTTCATAATCGGGATTTTGCTCAACTCTAATGCCTTGACGCATCGCAAACCCGGTTCGCTGAGGATGAGTGCGACGAGAGAAAAAGAACTGATAATCGGCTTCATCGAAAACTTTTCGGGCTGCTTCTACGCCATCGACTTCTTGTAAGGCAATCACATCTGCATCTAATAATTCCGCGTAATCTTGCAGTTGACGAAAATCTTTATTGGAGTTCGGTCTGAGGTTTTCAATATTCCAAGTGGCGATCTTGAGTGAGGTGGAATTCTCAGCAGCGATCGCGGGGAGAGAAAAGTAAACTAAAATACCTAAAATAAAACTGAAAGTACTGGTCAGGAATAGCGAGGGTTTCATCGGCAATCAACATTAGAGAAGATAGGTTTAATTATTACGGGTATTGATAAAAAAAGCAGTGTGATTACAACCGAAAAAGAAGCGGAATTCGTCACTCAAAACCGTAACGGAACATACTGAAAAATGGAGCAATTTTGAGGTGAATTCTTTGTGAAGAGCAGGGATCAAAAAAGTGATCATTGCGGTAATAGAAAATCCAAAAGATAATCACACCCGGTCTCCAAGCATAATCTATGGAAATTTTTGGGGATTAAAGCACTCGCAGAATCCGATTTGCGAGGAGACAGTGGAATTGGTCTAATGGAAGATAGATAAGTTGATCATGTTAAAACAGAATGGACGTTAAACAAGGCTTTGTTGGTACAGTTGGGAATACGCCCCTCATCCGTCTCAACCGCTTAAGCGACGAGACGGGTTGCGAAATTTTAGGAAAAGCAGAATTCCTGAATCCTGGCGGATCCGTTAAAGATCGCGCCGCCCTCTATATCATTAAAGATGCAGAAGAAAAAGGCTTACTCAAACCCGGCGGAACCGTAGTGGAGGGAACCGCTGGCAATACTGGCATTGGTTTAGCCCATATCTGCAATGCCAAGGGCTATAAATGCCTGATTATTATTCCCGAAACCCAATCTCAAGAAAAAATTGATGCGTTACGAACCCTCGGGGCAGAAGTCCGGACGGTTCCGGCGGTTCCCTATCGCGATCCCAACAATTATATTAAAGTTTCAGGACGCCTGGCAGAAGAAACAGAAAATGCAATTTGGGCCAACCAGTTTGATAATGTAGCCAACCGACGAGCCCACTATGAAACCACGGGTCCCGAAATTTGGCGACAAACTGAGGGTCAAGTCAATGTTTGGGTTGCATCGACCGGAACCGGTGGCACCTATGCCGGGGCTTCGATGTTCTTTAAGGAAGTCAACCCGCAGATTCAATGTATCGTTGCCGATCCCATGGGGAGTGGTTTATACAGTTATGTAAAAACGGGTGAGATTCATACGGAAGGGGGTTCAATCACTGAAGGGATTGGGAATAGTCGGATTACGGCAAATATGCAGGGCGCACCAGCTGATGATGCAATTCAAATTGATGACCCCACCTGTGTCAAAATGATTTATCAGTTGCTCCATAAAGAAGGACTCTTTATGGGGGGTTCTGTGGGCATTAATGTGGCAGCGGCTTACCAATTAGCCAAACAAATGGGTCCCGGTCAAACCATTGTTACCGTCCTTTGCGATAGTGGCACGCGCTATCAGTCTCGTTTGTATAACAAGCAATGGTTAGCGGAAAAAGGTTTGCTCGCTGGCGTCGAACAATATTTTTAGTGAGACAGACACTTGAGGAGAGAGGGTGTTGAATAACAAATGACTAATGACCAATGACCAATTCTAATCCTCGGCAAGTGGCGTTGTATGCGCTGCGTGATGTAATTTTAAAAGGCGCTTATGCAGAAGTAGCGCTCGATCGCGCTTTATCTCAATCGACCCTCTCCTCCCAAAATTATGGCTTAGCGAGTGAGTTGGTCTATGGTATTGTCCGGCGACAACGCACCCTCGATGCCCTCATTGATCAATTTGCTAGTAAACCTACCTCTCAACAACCGCCCAAACTCCGCTTAATTCTGCAACTGGGCTTCTATCAACTGCGCTATCTCACACAGGTTCCCCCCTCAGCGGCGGTGGATACGAGTGTAGAACTAGCAAAAAGTAATGGTTTAGGGAAACTCTCCGGGGTGGTGAATGGCATTTTACGCCAATATATTCGGCAACGAGACAGCAAGGGCGATCCTTTACAGTTACCGGATGACACGATTCAGAAACTGGGAATTCAACATAGCTTTCCCGATTGGATTATCCAACTCTGGTGTAATGAGTTTGGCGAAGCAACAGCCGATCAGTTAGGACATTGGTTTAATCAATCTCCCACCCTTGATTTAAGAATTAATCCCTTACAAACCACCCGAGAAACTGTAGAAAAAGCCTTAACAGAAGCGAAGATTGCTTATTCTCCCTTACCGTTTGTTCCCTTGGGGTTAAGACTCTCCTCTGGTGTCGGCAAAATCGAACAGCTTCCCGGGTTTAGGGAAGGGTGGTGGACAGTTCAAGATTTTAGCGCCCAGTTGGTCAGTTATTTATTATCACCGCAAGCAGGAGAAACAGTGATTGATGCTTGTGCCGCACCGGGTGGGAAAACCACTCATATCGCAGAATTAATGGCAGATGAGGGGAAGATTTGGGCCTGCGATCGCGCGGCGAGTCGTCTGAAAAAGGTGACTAACAATGCCCAACGCCTCCAACTACATTCCGTAGAAACTTGTGTTGGCGATGCGCGAGACTTGTCTCAATTTGAAAATACAGCAGATCGCGTTTTAATTGATGCCCCTTGTTCCGGTTTGGGAACCCTCCACCGACGCGCGGATCTCCGCTGGCGACAAACCCCAGAAAATCTCGTTGAGTTAGCCAACTTGCAACAAGAAATCTTAACCGCAGCGGCAACCTGGGTCAAACCCAACGGAGTTTTAGTGTACGCTACTTGTACGCTTAATCCCTTAGAAAATGAAGAGGTAATACAAGCGTTTTTAACGAATCATCGGCAATGGCAAATTGAATCGCCGCCAGAGTCGTTTCCGGCGCCATCCTTGATTTCTCCGTCCGGTTGGTTAAAAGTGATTCCCACGGAACACAACAGCGATGGCTTTTTTATGGTCAGATTGAGACACACCAAAATTTAGAATAGTAATTCACAACCGAAAAGTACCGATCACGCCTTCCCATCCCAAAAACCCGATTGCCTCTAGCAAGTAGCGAGAGTTACTCGGGAGCATCCCATTTGGGCAAATAGACTTTCAGCGCTCCGTATCGCCAGTAACAATTTCAGACTGCGGCGAGTGATAGCCTGATAAAACGATAAAAGTAATCGTAGCCACTGAACTTCTAGGTCACCCCCTTTGATCAGTCTGGTCTCTCCATTTAACTCCTGATCAAGCCGATGAGTCTTCTTGGAGTTAAGCCAGAGTAGGCGTCGTGATCAGGTAAGCTGGCAATGAGCGTTAAAGGTTTAGTAATGCAAGAGCAAGACAATCTGAATCGTCGAGAGCCATCGCTCATTTTGTGCTTAATTCCCATTGGCATCCTAATTGCGTTGATGGTATTCAACGTTATCCTATTCAAAGATAATGCTACCTTTGGTCCCAATCAGCTGGCATTACTTCTCGCAGCACTTGTCGCCGGCTTAATCGGTATTTTTTCTCTAGAGCTTTCTTATTTCTTTCTAGAGAAGCAGGTGATCAAGTCCATTGCAATGGCACTCCAATCCATTTTGATCCTGTTTGTAGTTGGCTCACTTATTTCAGTTTGGATTGCTAGCGGCATTGTTCCGCTGATGATTTATTACGGCTTAGAAATCATTAACCCTCAGGTTTTCCTCGCTGTTAGCTGTATTATCAGTTGTCTTGTAGCCCTTTGTACAGGGAGTAGCTGGTCTACAAGTGGTACGATTGGGATTGCTCTGATTGCGATTGGTCAAACGCTTGGTGTACCGATCAGTATGGTTGCTGGGGCAGTAATTTCCGGGGCTTATTTTGGCGATAAAATGTCCCCTTTATCCGATACAACTAATTTAGCTCCGGCAATGGCAGGAACAGACCTATTTAGCCATATTCGCCATATGGTTTACACCTCAGGTCCAGCAATTACGCTTTCTATCCTGGGCTTTCTCATTGTTGGTTTTTTTCATCAAGGTGGCAATCTTAGTAGTGACGCGATCGCGGAGGTTCAAAGCACAATTACCGATCACTTCCAGATTAACCTAGTGCTACTAGCCGTTCCTGTACTCGTCGTAACAATGGTGGCACTGCGAGTTCCTGCCTTGCCAGCACTGATTGCAGGTGTGCTTCTTGGTTGCCTTGCCGCATTAATTTTTCAACGGGAATTATTAAGTGGCATGATCGACGGTAGTTTCTCCCTTAACCGTGCCTATGGGGTTTTGATGGGTATTGCCGCCAATGGCTTTAGTATCGAGACGGGTAATGAGGTCATTGACTCTCTATTTTCTCGAGGGGGCATGAGCAGTATGCTAAACACGGTTTGGCTCATTATCTGTGCCATGGTGTTTGGCGGTATGCTAGAAGCTTGTGGGATGTTACAGAAATTGGCGAACGTTATTCTGGCAGGGGCACGTGGGGCAGGAATGCTAGTGGGTTCAACCGTGGTCACCTGCCTATTTATGAATGCAACGGCATCGGATCAATATATTTCCATTGTCGTTCCCGCTCGCATGTTTCGTTCAGCATACCTCAAGTATGGATTACATCCTAAAAACTTGTCCCGCGCTGTTGAAGATTCCGGTACAGTAACCTCGGTGCTGATTCCGTGGAATTCTGGGGCAGCCTTTCACTCTGGCGTTTTGGGAGTGTCAACCCTAAGTTATCTTCCTTTCTGCTTTTTTAATCTTCTTAGTCCAGTGATCTCAGTTTTGCTGGCGGCAGCGAATCTAACCATTGCACGGATTAGTGTGGAGGCACTGCAAGATACCGAGATGATCGTTTCAGAACCAACTGGTTCTCCTGATTAAACCTGAGCCTCAAAACCACCAAAATGCGGAAAGTTCTACTTTATATTGATGTCAACCAACTTGGATCTAAATTGAGCTTTTTGGAGCGAGCTGTTGCCTATGTCAGAGCCTTGGAAGGACAGTTTTTAGTGATGACCGTGATGCCCGATTACCAAGCTTACTTTGTTAGTCCATTACTCCCGGAACAGTTTGCAGAGAAAGCTCATGCCAAAGCCATAGCAGCCTTAGATGAATTTGCAACTCGCTATCTTCCTGATGAGTTGATTGACAGTGTTATGATCCGATACGGCTTACCTCACACACAGATCTTAGCAGTGGCAGAAGAAGAGCAAGTGGATTTAATTTTCTTCAATGCGGATCGCCCCGAACCTGTAGACTATTTATTAGGCACGATGGAAAGCCGTGTCAATCGTCATGCCGCTTGTGATGTGATGTTTTTCCATGGTCATTAGCTAGACAGAAGCGCCCATTAAAAGACTGCCATGACACTTGCCTTGTATTTATGATATAAACAATTTTATTGATCGACAGAGGTTGTTATGCTTCAACATTTTCTTCAAGACGCGACAACACTGTTTGTAGTTATTGACCCTGTTGGACTGGTACCAATTTTCATTGCCATCACTCAAAAAGAGCCTCAAGTGAGCCGCCAGAGAATTGCACTTTTAGGAGTGGGCATTTCGACAATTGTTTTATTCGGGTTTCTCATTGCTGGTCAGATGTTATTGGCAGTTTTAGATGTTGGTTTGCCAGCTTTTCGAGTTGCGGGTGGTTTGTTGTTACTCATTGTGGGCTTACAGATGGTGCTTAGTCAGGGAGAACATTCCGCATCAACTGATCCCGAATCTTCTATTGATCTTGCTGTTTTTCCGTTAGCAACCCCCTTAATTGCCGGACCTGGGGGAATTACGACCATCGTTTTGTTAACGGATAAGGCAAAGTTTGGCGCAATGGAGCAGCTCATCACCTCATTAGCACTACTAACCGTATTACTGATCACCTACCTAGCGTTACTGTCGGCCAATCTCATCCAGAAAGGGTTGGGGCGTACAGGAGTCAACGTGATTACTCGGATCTTAGGTCTATTGGTTGCTGCTTTAGCAACAGAGACAATCTTAGCCGGAATTCGACAATATTTTATTTAGTTTGGTCGTACTAAGAACAATTCTCCAATTTCGAGGATTCAAAGGGAATGGGACGGGCAACTCTGGTTAGGGCTTACTGAAAAAGTGCGCGATCGAGGCTAACCATCAGTAAGTAAACCATCGATCAATACACAGTCAAATCTGACTCCGTAAAAAATCCCCTTGTTAAATTGATTAAAGTCTATGAT
>JAAANX010000111.1 GCA_009909085.1 Cyanobacteria bacterium GSL.Bin1
GGGGCACGTCGGAACTCACGCTTGGGGAGAAGCAGCCTCTACTCTGGTAGAATCCGTTCTGTCAGAGCAAGCAGCCTCGATGAACCAAGAATCCCCCGCGCTTTAGCCGGGGGAGTGTCAAGATTGGGTCATTGGTCATTAGTCATTGGTCATTGGTCATTAGTCATCCTTCGACAGGTTCAGGAACATAGTCATTGGTTCACCCACTCTCCTTGTCTCCCTTGTCTCTCTTGTCTCCCCTCTCCCAACTCAGCCCATCATTTCAAAACTGACAGACTACTACTTCCGTGTTTGAAACGTTGCGCCAGTGGTGTTAACGTGTAGGACTTCGACCGTGGCGGCGATTCCTTCTTTTTGCCATGCTGTTTGCATTTCTTGAGCAACAGATGGGGCATCCCCCATACTAGTAATCGCCAGTATGGTTGGACCGGCACCGCTAATCGCAACGCCATAAGCGCCTGCTGTGAGGGCAGCTGCTTCTACCGCCGTATAGCCAGTAATAAGTTGTTGACGATAGGGTTGGTGCAGTTGGTCTTGCATTCCCACTCGTAACCAATCCCCCCGTCCCGTTTCGATCGCGCGTAATAATAACCCCAGGTGTGCGGCATTAAAAATAGCAACATCACGAGAAAATTGTGAAGGTAACACGGCTCGCGCGGCTTCAGTAGAGAGTTCAAAGTTCGGAATTGCCACCACGGGGACTAATTTTTCTGACCAAGGAATTTCTGCAATTTCCCAATCCTTCTCGGTGGGGACAGCTAAACGACAACCGCCCAGAAAGGCGGGGACAATATTATCGGGATGTCCTTCTAGCGCGATCGCGCTTCGTAATAAATCACGATCTTCTAATGGATGTCCGGCAAACGTATTGGCTGCTAGCAACCCCCCGACAATTGCCGTTGCTGAACTGCCTAAGCCCCGCGAGAGAGGCACTCCTAACTCAATCTCGATTTTAATAGGAGGGGGGGTTTCACCAAAATCCTCATAGAATTGACTGAACGCTCGATAAAGTAAATTATTCGTGTTGGTACTCACCCCTGCTGCTTCTTGGCCCTGAACAATAATCTCAACTGGAGAAGTGCCAGCTGCTTGTTTTGTAAACTGAAACCAATTATGAAGGCTTAAAGCAACTCCTAGACAATCAAACCCTGGTCCGAGGTTAGCAGTTGTCGCGGGAACTTGCACAGTCACTTGAGAAAAAGCCATATTGTCTTAAATTTAAACCAATCGGATCATACTATATCAATTTTTGATAACCGACTCGTAACCAGATATTTTTAGAACTATGGAACGCGCTACCGCTTGGTGGGAAAAAGGAATTGCAGTGATTGCTGTGCTAAGTTTACTTATTTCTTTTTTTAACTTAACTTATGTGCCACTACGGGATCTTTATTTGCAATATTTTCCAGCAATTGTTGAACATTATGATCCTCTCAAGGGCATCAGTCCTCATCCGTTTACTCAAAACTATTTAGAAACCGTTCATCAGCTAGAGAATACATTTTCTTCACAGGACAGATTAAGTCCTAAAAGTAAGGAACTTTTAAGCACTCTCCGTGACGAAAGTGAAGAAATGATTGACAATAATCCTTTTTTAGTTGCAGGAAAATTTGGTACGTTTGCTCGGGTAAAACGCTTGTTTCGAGAACATACCGGAGAACTGACTGCTGATCAGGGATTAAGTCAATTCTGGAGTGAAGATAATTTTCAAAAAAATGGACAAGCAGAACTCGACTATTTCCAAGAAAGAATTGCACCTCTTTTAGCCACTAACTACTATCGGGAAGTGGATGAATATGGACGCTTTGTTGATAATTTTTGGCGGATTGATAGTATTTTTATCGGCTTTTTTGCCGTTGAATTAATGACTCGAACAATGCTAATGAGTTATCGAATTCAAGGAATTAATTGGTTCGATGCTTTACTGCGACGGTGGTATGATTGGTTTCTTTTAATCCCTTTTTGGCGCTGGCTAAGAGTCATCCCAGTTTTAACACGTCTCCATACCTCAAAAGTTATTGATTTTGAACGAATTTTAAGTCAAATCACTTACGAACCGGCTGCCTATTTATCAGATCGGGTTTCTCAATATTTATTAGTGCGAATTATTAATCAAGCGAGGAGTTCAGTGGTCGAAGGAGAAGCAGCGAACTTTTTACTGAATCCTCAACCTTATCTCAAAGTCAGTGAAGCGAATAAAGTTGAAATTCTCACTGATCGATTGCTAGCATTGACGATTTATAAAGTATTACCCAAAGTGCAACTGGATGTAGAAGCATTATTGCACTATGCCTTACGCGGTGCGTTTTTAGAGTCCGATTTTTACCAAAATTTGCAACAAATTCCAGGCGTCCAAACTTTACCGGATACATGGCTCGAAAACTTATCGAGTCAATTGGCAAAATCCTCAGTGGAAGTTTTAGTTTCTTCCTATGAAGATGCAGAAGGACAAGCCTTATTTGATAAACTTTCTTCAGACTTTAAAGAGGCTCTCAAAGAAGAATTACAAAACAAAGAAACCCTAGCTGAAATTGAACAATTATTAGGTGAACTTTTAGAAGAAGTAAAAATTAACTATATTAAAAAATCTGAAGAAACTGACCCCATCGAAACTATGGAAGAAGTGGAAAAACTCACCACTCAAGAAGAACCTGAAAACAAAACAGAATGAGCCGTTTTAAGCTGAACGTTGCAAGATAAAGAAAACATAGCCGTAGCTGTTGCCTGATTCCTCAAAAACAGCAATTTCTTCTAACATCCCTTGCGCCAGTTCTTGCACTGAGGGATCTTCATGAGATTGCAGGGCTTGCGCTCTTGACTGGAGTGGATTGTAATATTGCTCCCAGGCACGCCGTGGTAGCGTGTAAGTATGCAGGATGTCGTAACCGGCATTCTCACACACAGCAAGGTTCTCCTGAACTGATTGCATCGCTGGATAGTCCGATTGGAAAAAGGCTTGAGCGCGATCGGGTTTAGTCTCAGTCAGCCAGGAGAGTTCGCTAACCACCAAAAATCCTTCCGGCGCAATGACCTTCGCCCAAGTGTTCAGGGCATGACGAAAGCCAATTGCATACGCTGATCCTTCTGACCATAAAAGATCGATATTTTGAAACGTCTTGGGAATCTCGTTCATGTCCATGCAGTGGGTTTGGATGAAAGATTGGAGATGACGAGAGCGGGCTTTTTTCATCAAATCGCTTAAAAAAAACTCGTATAAATCTATAGCGTGGATCAACGTCCTGAGTTTCTCTGCAAGAACTAAGGTGTGTCGTCCAGTTCCACAGCCGACATCAACAATTAATTCAAAATTATGGTGTGGCAGCAGATTTAAAGCATACTCCGTGCTGGCATCATCGCCAGGTGCCAGGTTTTCGAGTCCCTCAAATAATAATTGAATTGGATCAGACATAACAAGTGAGGAGGTAAATCATTAATAATGAGGAGACAAGGAGAGGAAGTGATCAGTTGGTCCTTCGTCCTTTGTATTTACAGGGAGTTTAATAACTAATGACCAATGACCAATGACTAATGACTAATGACCAATGACCAATGACTAATGACTAATCAAAGCGAATTCCACTGTGCTCAAAGCGATTTAAGACTTGCTGCAAGCGATCGCGCTCGGCAATTAAACTAATTCTGACATAGCCTTCTCCGGCTTCGCCAAAGGCATTACCGGGCGTCACGACTACGCCAGTTTTCTGTAAGGTATCCAAGGCAAAATCCGTGGAACTAATCCCGTTTGGACAAGGTACCCACAAATACATGGTTGCTTTTGGTTTCGGGATGTTCCAGCCTAATTTCCCTAAGCCTTCCACCAGAAAATCCCGTCGTTGTTGATAGCGCTGCTGCGCCGCTTCCACATAACTATCCGGTAACTCTAACGCCGTTTCTGCTGCGGCTTGGACAGCCGAGAAAATCCCATAATCCATATTGGTTTTCAGCGTGCGCAGTCCTTGAATAATCTTACTATTTCCCACGACAAAACCAACCCGCCATCCTGCCATGCTGTAAGTTTTGGATAGTGTATGAAACTCAACACTAATTTCTTTTGCCCCTGGAATTTCTAACACACTGGTGGGCTGGTAGCCATCAAAGGCTAATTCGGCATAACACAGATCATGAACCAGCAAAATAGAGTAATGCCGAGCAAAGGCAACAATTTCTTCAAAGAACTCCCGCGGAGCAACTGCTGTAGTGGGATTACTCGGATAATTGAAATACAGCATCTTCGCCTGCTGCGCCACATCCTCTGGAATCTTGGCGAGATCAATCAACCAATTTTCTTCCGCTGTCAGTGTCATTTGATGTAACTTGCCCCCAGCAATCAGCGGTCCGCGAAAATGAGCAGGATATGCCGGAGAAGGAACTAAAACGAGATCACCCGGGTTCACGTAAGCTAAAGCCAGATGGGTTAAGCCTTCCTTCGAGCCGATGAGCGGTAACGCTTCACTATCTGGAGAGAGATTTACCCCATACCGCCGGTAATACCACCGCGCGATCGCGCTGCGAAAACTCCCCGTCCCTTCAAAGGGGGGATAACCATGATTTTCGGCTACACTCAACGCTTGCGTAGCCGCATCAATCACCGGTTTTGGGGCAAAGCCATCGGGGTTGCCCATCCCCAAATCAATCAAATCTAAGCCTTGCTCTCGTGCCTTTGCTTTTAATTCGTCAAGACGAGCAAAAACATAAGGAGGAAGGGCATTTAATCGTTCAGCAGGGGTAAATTCAAATCCCATTGTGTTCTCAGGTTGATACCAGTGTTAACTCTCTTGGTTCACAGCAACCGCTTTACTATTGATCGTGACAGTAGTTGAGACCATCGCCGCCACTAATTCTGTTGGTTCCACCGTAAACGGTAAACGATGAATATCCGAATTCGGCGCACAAGCAATGTCGGCTACTTGTCGTAACTGTGCCAAGGTGACGTTTTCTAATCCTAAATCCTCAAGGCTCTTTGGTAAACCAATTTCGGAATAAAATTGCAGTAATTGGTGTCGCGCGGAAGCAGCCAGTTGGTTATCTTCGACCATTTCTTCTAACCGCAACTGCACTAAAATCCCATAAGCCACTTTTTCCCCATGCAAAATGTCATGAGTGGCAGCCAGATGAGTTAACCCGTTATGAATGGCGTGGGCGGCAACCGTGCGACAATTTGCACCGCCTAACCCCCCGATGACACCAGGGAGTAAAACCGTTGCATCGACAATCTCTTGCCAAACTTCTCCCCCAGGATTTTCCAAGGCTAGGGCAGACTTTTGTAAGAGAATATCTCGTAAGACACGGGCTTGTTGCACGGCAGCAATGGTTAAACTGGCTGTGGCATCACCACTACTAACACTCGCTTCGTACCATTTAGCAAGGGCATCCCCAATGCCAGCCACCAGCATCCGTTTGGGGGCAGTGGCAACTAAATCATAGTCGAGAATCAGTAAATTGGGGGCATAAGGGAGAGGAACATCATATTGAAACGCTCCTGCTGCAGTGTAAATGTTAGAAAGAGCGGTCCAAGCAGCACAAGTTGCACCTGATGTCGGAATCGTTACGATGGGTAAGTCACATTGAAAAGCAACCAGCTTGGCCATGTCCAAGGCTTTGCCGCCTCCGACGCCAATAATGAGGTCGGCTTGATGCATGGCAACTTGTTCTTGTAATTTCTGTTGCGATTCTTCGCAAGAGTCAGGATAGTGAGAGGCACTGATGGCAGTTAAATCATGCTCTTGTAGAATTGGGTTCAGAAAGGGTTGAACCAAGTTCAGTGCGCGATCGCCGCCAATGATAAGAGGGCGTTGACCGAGGTGCGCAATATTTTTTCCGGCTTGCGCGATCGCGCCTTTTCCCCGCATCACTTGCGCTGGAGAGACTTGTAACGTAATGACAGAAGACGTTGAAACTTGAGTTTGCTGCTTCATGAAAATCATTTTCGGAACTAACACTAATATCGAGCTTAACGAAAAATCCCTGATCAGTCGTCATTCTTCTGCTAGTCTTTCGATTTGCCACTTTAGAACTCACGGTTCGCTCATTTTCAGAGAGGGTTGTCAGATTGTGGACCCAGGCAAGTATAAATCTCAATGGGAAAGTTCAGCAACTGCAAAATCCTTTGCTGTAGAGGCTTAACGGGACTGAAACAATTGTGAGGCAAAAACAGCCTCAAACCTTTACTTATAGGATCGCGTGGAGAACTGCACTTCCTCATAAACTATAGTCATTCCAATTGATTTCCGTACAGCAGAGTTAAAGGCATGTTCTGTATTTGCCCCTCATTGATTGTATGGTTCTTACTTGGAATCACTATAAAGGTTCTTTTTGCAAGGTTGGTTCTTTTGCTTCGCCTTGATATTTCCAAATGCCAACAAACGCATAATGGCGATCGCGCTCTCTAATTCCCTGAGTTAAGCGCGATGCCGATCAAATCAACCAAAGATGAAAAAATTACTATAGAGGAATCCAAGCTGTTTGATCAATCCACTCCTCAGCTTCACTTAACTCCCAGATGAGAGCTAATTCTTCAGCCAAAAATCCCACAGAGGTTCTGGGACGTATCCACAGCAATCCCCAAATCTGTCTCTGTGCAGACCAATGATCTTCGAGATGCTTGGGCATACTGCGACGGTTATCTGTCACCAGAATTCGCTGTCTAGATTCTAGATACAACAAAATTTCTGGGTCTGGAGTTCCCAAGGCAGGAGCGCCGATTTGACCAACCCGCAAAATATCAATTTCTGGGTGACGACGTTGTAACGCGATAATCGTTCGTGGGGGTAGGTTTTCATCTAGCAAAAACTTGATTTTCACCGTCGTTCATGGTTGGTTGACGCTGTGCTTTTTTGCTTCTCAAACGATCGATCACAGGTGAAGTAGTATCATTGCAAAAGGCTTGATAGCGCTGTTCTTGCCACTCCGAAAGGCGCTTAAGATAAGCATCTATTTGCAATCGGTTGTGATGGTAGTAAGTAATTGTGGCATAAATGACTTCCAAACTGAGAGTGTTTAGCTCCCCCTGAATTTCTTCTGGGGTATAACCGTCAAGATAATAACTTAAAACATTATCAATCCCGACGCGATGCCCTTTGAGGCGAATATCATCTTCACTGACAAATTCAAAGTAATCTTCTAGCTGCATGGAATCTTTTGGTGTTTCTTCTCTTCTTACTTCTAAGATAGAATATTTTTCTATTCTTTGAATTATTACGAGAGTCAAACTATGTTGAAGTTCTTTAAAGAGACTATCATCGATCGCCCAATCGCGCCCTCTAATTCCCTGAGTTAAGCGTGATTGCGCTTAGCTAAAGATGAATGAGTCAGTCTGGAAAATAAAATGAGCAATAGATAGGGTGGGGAAGGTAAGCCAAATCAGAAGTCGATCATTTACAATTAAAGTCGGTTTTTCTTCGCTCTACTCAACCTGCCTTTTTATCCTTACAAAATTAGGAGATACTAGCTATGTATATTAATCGCGTCATTGTCAGCACTATTATAAATACAAACCCGGCTAATATTAGAAAAATCAAACAAGAGGGGGGCTAACATTTATTGCGCAGGGTAAGCGCAAGAAAATTTAGGTCTCAAATAGGTTAGAGTATAAAGGAATCGAAGCGTTAAGAACTTGCAACAAATACGCCACATCCATGCTAGCTCGTTTC
>JAAANX010000112.1 GCA_009909085.1 Cyanobacteria bacterium GSL.Bin1
CTAGCAACCCTAAACAACTTTCGTTGTTTGAGTGGATAGGAGGTCAGGTAACTGATTTCCCAGAATCCCCCACTATAGCGTCAGCTTAGTGGGGGAGTATGTCAATTCTGCTCTTAGTATCCCACCGTGCCACCCTTGTTAATCGAATTCAAATTCTCTTACTGGCACTGATCGGAAGTGTTGCCATTTGGTTTTCCCATCCGTCTATCTTCGTCCTCTCCGGTGTGGAACTGAGCTCTTTTATAATCGTACCTGCCTCTCGTCGTTGGCAATGGCTGAGGCGGCGTTTACCGGTTTATTTCAGTTGGCTCACGAGTTTTATTTTACTCTATTGGTTCACGATTCGCCCGACGCTTGAAAATGAAGTTCTCACTTCTTCGTTTGCCGGTCGATATCCCCAGTCTTGGTTCGATCTCCTTTGGTTATTAGATGCTTTGGGTCGATTTTTCTATAGACCTTTAGGCTTCCTAGGAATAACCGATGGCGTTGCGATTTTAGCGTTTATGATTGGCTGTGTCGTTCTCTATCGCCAAAACCGGACTTATTTACTAACCTTAATTTCTCCCTTCTTCACAACCTTAATCGCTACTTATTTGCACAAATATCCGTTTCGAGAACGGCTCATTTTATTTTTGGCTCCTTTCGCGATTTTAATGATTGCAGAAGGAATAAGTTGGACCATCAAATCCGGTTTAATGCGCATTCGCCACTTCAGTATTCTGGGGGTCTCTCTGCTGGCTATATTATTAATTCCACCCGCGCTCGCTGCCAGTGAAGTTTTTATTCAACCCAACCATGTTGCAGAAATTAGACCCATCCTGCAATACATTCAAACTCATAAGGAACCAGGAGATAGTTTGTACATTTACCCGTCTGGTGCTAATCCATTTCGCTATTATGCCGATCAATACAACTTATCGCCACAAGATTACGTTTTTGGTCAGTTTGATATCAAGAAAGCGGGGAGAGAAAAACTCAAACAAAACAATTTAAGGGAATTAAAATTGGAAATCAACCAACTCCAAGCCAAACGAATTTGGTTGGTTTTATCTGATGTTTCTGAACTCGAAGAAGAAACAATTTTCTCTCACCTCAATCAGGTTAGTCAGCGAATTGACTGCTATCGGCAGCCTGGTGCTGTCACTTGTTTGTATAAACGACCAACTCAATTATAATGACGATTTATCATGAGAGAAATTCAAAAATATGGGTTAGAAATTTTATTAATAACTGTTATTATTTTAGGACTATTTTTCCGATTTGCAAATTTAGGTGAAAAAGTTTATTGGCACGATGAAACGCTTACTTCATTACGAATATTTGGCTATACGAAAACTGAACTAGTTGAGGAGGCCTTTACCGGACAAATAATGACTGTTGACGAGTTACTTCAGTATCAACGTCCTAGTCCGGAAAAAGATCTTGGGGACACGTTCAATGCTTTGATGGGGAATGCAGAACATCCACCTCTTTATTACTTACTGGCTAGGTTGTGGGCGTCCTGGTTTGGACCTTCAGCAGCAGCCATGCGAGCGCTACCAGCCATCATTAGCTTATTAGCCATTCCGGCAATTTATTGGCTGTGTTGGGAACTCTTTCGATCACCGCTGGTTGGGGGAATCGCTATTCTTTTAATTGCTGTTTCTCCCTTTCACGTTCTTTACGCGCAAGAAGCCCGAGAATATAGTTTATGGACAACTGTGATTCTCTTTTCTAGTGCCTCCTTACTCAGAGCAATCCGATTCAATAATAAGCTGAATTGGAGCATTTATGGTGTAACTGTTGCTTTGGGTCTTTATTCTCACTTAATTGCGATTTTAGTCAGTGTCGCTCACGGAATCTACGTTTTTGCCGAGCGAAACGCTGACAAAGGTAAAATTCTCATTAATTATTTGCTGGCTTCTTTAGGTGGAATTCTTGCTTTTTTGCCTTGGCTATGGATCGTGATTAGCAATTTAACGGAAATTCATGAAACAATTGAAGGGTCGAGAGAACCTTTATCTCTTTCTACTTTAATTGATAAATGGTTTCTCAATTTTAACCGCATTTTTTTGGATGTAGAAATAGGTGGATATAATATTATTTGGGTTGTACTCTCTCTTTATGCCCTTTATTTTCTAACCCGGAAAACGCCGCAAAAAGTTTGGTCATTTGTTCTGATTTTAATTGGTGTAACCGCACTAACCCTAGTTATACCGGATGTCCTTTTTGCCGGACGAAGATCGACCATCATGCGCTACTTGGCCCCTTGTTGTATTGGTATTCAAATTGCGGTTGCCTACCTCAGCGCCCACTTATTAAGTTCTCTCAAACCGCGACAACAAACAATAGGGAAAGGATTAACGGCAATTGTCGTATCTGCCGGGATTATCGGGTGTGGCATTAGTGCTCAAGCTGATGTATGGTGGACAAAAAGTGTTTCGAGAAGTGGGGCTTACCGACCTGTTGCTGAAATTCTTGAACAAAGTGACCGCTCTCTGTTAATTAGTCATGCCGGACAAGCGATTGGGACTCTCGCCATCAGTCATGAACTTGATCCAGACCTTCATCTTGAACTGCTGCCCAAGGATCAACTGCCAGCGATTCCAAACTCTTTTAAAAATGTTTTTATCCTGCGCTCATCTGACGACCTTGTCGAACCTTTACAAGCTGAGAGCAACTATCAGTTTGAACCGGTTTACCGGCACAGAGACGAAGTTTACTTATGGAAATTAAAGAATTAATCAGGGTCTTTATTGCTTTGCCAGCGCGATCGAATTATTAACTCATCTCCTGAAACAGATCTCTCAACCTCAGGTATGGAGTCCAACCATTCCTCGATGCTAAAACTGTCAGCACTAGCAACATGGCGCAGGTTTTGTCGTGGACTTACCATAATCTCCTCGCTTTTTACGCCCTTGATCGCGTCTTCGATCAAAATGCCTTCTTCATCAATTTTGACGACCCTTTTAAAACTTGCACCATTTCCCCCTTGGGGTTGAAAAATTAACGCTCGCTTCAACAGAGGAATTAACCTCTCTCTCAAAACCCAAGCAAACACTCTTAAAATTGCATGGGTATAAGGCTTGGGAACCTGAAACTTACCCTGTTGCAATCGTCCCTCAATCGTGATTAATCCGTCCTGATTCTCGACTTGCCAGCGCGTGTCGTGCCAGTTACTCGTCCAAATTTTACCCGATTGCCACACTCGCCAACCGTAATCGGCTAAGACAGGTAAAGACTGGCGATGAATCCGCACTAATCCTCCCTTTTTTGTCCCGACACAAGCACTCCAATCTCCTTCTTCTGAGTGATAGATCCAAAATCCGCACCCAGGAAGCCAGGTTGATCCCTTGCCTTGAAAAGGTTTCGGCGGAAGCATCTCCCCAAGATGGGGTAAACAGCGCACAACGCTGGCAAAAATATAGTGGCAATGATAACGATCATCTGTTGCCCGTAAAAAGTGACGGGGTGCATCGAGTTTCTCGAATAAATTACTCAACAGCCAAGCCGAATGGGGATTTCTCGACCCCGCTTTGGCGAGTCCATAAGGAACTATATAATCGGTGTTACGACTATTCAAGGTCCAAGGGAAATGGCCATCAGCCCCAGTTACGGTGAGGAGAAAGTCAATCGCTTGATCGGTTGCCGTCAGCGCCCGCGAGTCTCCTGTTGCTTCGTAATAGTCTGCCAGTGCATCTAAAGTAACTGTTAAATAACCAAAATCAGCGCCTCCGTATTCTTCAAACCATCCTTCCTCGTGTTGGGAGGCAAATAAGTGATCGGCAAGGAATTCAATTTGAGATCGTTCTTGAGAAATCAGGTCTAATTTCACCGCAAAAGCTAATCCTGCCAATCCTGCTGCTTGTTGATTGCTCGCGCGAGTTTCCACTCGTCGGGCAAGTGCTTCTGCCAAACGTTGCAAGGGGTCACGATTCACCGCTGGTAGCAAGTGAGACGCCTGATTTTGCCAGTCATAGAGTACGCGACACGCAGCATAGAGTCCAAACGCTGCTGCCGGATAACTGGCCTCAAAGGGATAATATTCGTCTACCCTCCCCTGACGATCTATCTGTCGCCCTAAAGCATTAACGGCTGCCACGCACCAGGATTCGATGATTGCTTGAGGCGCTTCCCAGGCGAGGATGCCTTTGCGAACCGCTTCAAGGGTAAAAATGCCTTGCTGCAAAATTGAGGAGGAAAAATCACGAATTTTATAGTGCCAGTAATTGCGATCAAAACAGCCGAACGTTGGCGAGTCGCGATCGCGATCCATTTGCGTCAGCACCCGTGGCAGTTGATCATTCGCATAACGATGAAGTTTCTCGCGTATCATTGTTTCCTCTCAGCTAAGGGGGTGGGAGGGATCGCTAAGCTTTTGATTTTGAATTTCACTAAAGCGGTCTTTTTCTCCTGTCACGACAAACTCAGTTTCACTCAACCCTTTTCGTTTCGTCGGTTTCGAGAGTGATTTCCAACTTTTACGCAGGAAATTAAAGGCGGGTCCCACGAATGAGAGGGGAAGTTTGGTGACCAACCAGCGGGCGAGGGGCAATTTTCCAATTGCGAAAGATCCACTAATGATCACTTCTACAAACTGTCGCATCGGAGAGATGAATGCGGGTCGATAACCGAATTCAGGAATTGGTTTTCCTTGCATTTGTTGCCACTGCAAGCGAATAAATGCCCCCCGTTTTTTAAAGTCAAGCATATGACCGTGCATTCCCAAAGCCTGGTCAAGGCTGATTCCTTCTAATGCCAACACTTGCGAGTCTTTCATTTCCTGTAACAAGTCTTCTGCTTGTTGGGTTCGGGCAACAATAATTGAATGTCCGCCGCCGGCTGCTTCAAATTGGGGCGACCAGGCATCCCCTACCGATAAATCAGTTAATTCGTTGGTAAAATCAGGTGTGATCTGACAGTTCCGCGAGATATAAAACGGAATCAAATAATTATAGTAAAACTTCTTGGCACGAAACACTTGACCTTCTGCGGTTTCCACCTGCAAATAACCGGGCCATTCGCCAGCACGCCACTGTAGCTTTTTGATCGCAACGCGATCGCTGACGCCTCGCGATCGTAAAAATGCCCGCACTGCCCCTAAATACATATTGGTTCCAGTGTAAGGACCCGCAACAAAGACGACTTTCTGGGCAGCAGTCTGTCCTGCTACTTGCAACATTCGTAATGTCGCGACTTGTTCCGGTAAGCCAACAAATGCCAAACGACCATCAAATGCTGCCATTTCTGGGAGAATCGTCAACATCGGAGTGACCGCATAAACACTTTGTGCAGCAGCGAGGATTTCTTCTGCAGTTGTTGCGATAATAGGAGTCGCCCGCTCAGGCGTTGGACTACCTTGTTTTAAGACCACTGCCCCATCAATCCGTCCTGTTTCCAACAAATAAATTAATGTCCGACTAATGACTCCTCCGGAAGCACCGCGACGGCGAATGTCCGGTTGACTCGCAAAACCTGTCCATAATCGACGATAGGGACCAATTAACCAATTGTCTGGCTCTTGATTGAATGTGCGATAAAGTTCTGGATAAGGGACACCACGACCGGAACACACTGCCCATGCAAGCTTCAAACTTTGATCAATCTTTTCACTTGTAAAAGGTTCGACTGTTTGAGGTAAAGGACCCTTTTCCGTTTCTTGAAAGGTAAGTAAATCGGGATTTAGACCAACACAAGCACCACAATGGGTGCAATTTCCGGGCTCAATGATTTCTTGTTGAAAGTGCTGCCAATAACTCATAAAATTGTTCCGATCAATAATGGAGTGGCGCGCCTTTGAGGCTCTTGATTAGAGGTGTTTATTAATATAACAGAATCTTGAACACCTAACTGATATTACAGCAAGGAGTAATGAAAGCAAGCCTAAATTTTTTTCAAAGATATGGATCAACTTTAGTCTCCCTGAAAAGATCACATTCCTTAAATGATTAACTACTGATCTGGGTTAAACTTTATTGAAAAAGGAAACAATCGAACAAGGGAGAGAATTTACCAATCGACTATCACTATTAAAAGGAAATTATATGAAAAAACTGCTCTCGGTTGCTGTTAGTTTCATTATTCTGGTTCTTCTCTACATCAAAATTGATTTTACTGCTTTATTAGCTGTTTTTGAAAGGAGTCATCGCAGTTGGATGATTATCGGGTTAGGTTTGGTAATTCCGATTACAATGTTAACCGCTTGGCGACTGCAACAACTCACTCCTAAAAAAGCAAAACTTACCGTTGGTGAGGGCAATCGGTTGATTCTAGCAGCCAGTGTTTTAAATATGGTTTTACCCTCAAAAATGGGGGATATTGCAAAAGCTTATTTTATCCAAAAGCGCGGATCATTAGAGGGGTCTTTAGCTTTTTCGTTAGTCATATTTGAAAAAACTTGTGATTTATTATCACTTTTGTTTTGGTGTGGCTTTGGTTTGTTCTTATATCCCGATAAGGGAGGCTTGTTTTGGGTAATGACAGTAGTAATTAGCAGCGGTTTACTTTTAGGAATTCTCCTTTTATCCTCCCGGTACTTTGCAAACAGTTGCTTTACTTTTGGACGACGATTAGCACCGAAAACAGTGAAGGGAAAAATAAAAAATTTACAAACTTCATGGGGAGAAATGCACGATTATTTTTGGCGCGATCGCGCCCAGCTTCTTCTGATCACAAGTACATCAATTTTTCTGTGGTTTTTACATCTTTTTCAAATCTGGTTGTTTATTTTGGCACTAAAAGCATGGACCCCATTTTTAGCCAACTTAGCCCTAGCCCCCCTTGCAATTTTAGCGGGATTACTCCCCTTAACCTTTGCCGGCATTGGCACGCGTGATGCTGCTTTAGTCTTTTTCTATAACAGCTACCTTGATGCTCCAACTGCTGCTGCTCTTGGCTTGTTGTGTACTTCTCGTTATTTTATTCCTGCTGTTGCCGGTTTACCCTTTATGGGAAAATATCTGGCTAGATAACGGCTTGGCTTTGGATATTATCTTGAATACTACTATATCGTGATCCTTAAGCCGGGTAAGCACAACGATAAGCCTTGGCTAAAAAGATAAAAATCACAAATATACCATGACATTATAGAATATAGAGGAGACGGCATAGCTTAAGCATAAGTTTTGGAAGATTTTGCTGAACTTACTGCAGAGGAGAACAAAGCTTATTTTGTCTCTTGACACTAATTGTAAAAAAAATCTGAATTTATCCAGACTTTGGGGTTTGTTAATACAAATGATTCAGTGATTTAGGAATACAGGGAGAATAGATATGCTTCTTAAAGAGAAAGATTCTATACAAAAGGATATAGAGCAGTTAGAGAATATCCAACAATTACCAAGTTTACCGAAAGAGAAACTTTTCAAGGTCAAAAAAGAACTGAAGCTTTTAAAGTCTGGTAATAAAGGAGAACAAGATTCAGCATATTTTATTGACTTCTATTACAAAGTTTCACCCAATTGGGTAGTTATTCATGATTTTAGAATAGATTGTAACGGATATATTGCTCAAATCGATCATTTGCTCATTAATCGGCTTCTTGATGTTTATGTTTTAGAAACGAAACATTACGCTCATGGAATTAAAGTAACTGAGCGGGGAGAATTTTTAGTTTGGTTTAAAAATAAAAGCCGTTTTCAAGGTAAAGCTTACTGTTATGGCTGCCAAGAATTACAAAGGCTCTAGTTATTTTTTTTTCAGTAATTGAATTCATATTTTTTAGGTTCATTAGTTAATAGTTATTTCTCTAAGGACAATTGCATGGCTTTTGATTTATCAAAGACATTAGTTGTTGGCATTTCTGCAACGGCATTGTTTGACCTTAGTGCTGAAGATGCACTCTTTCAAAAACAGTTTGCGACAGACCGTGAAAATGCAATGTCAATTTACCGACAAACGATGCAGGAAAAAGAGAATGATCCACTTGAACCCGGAACGGGTTATCATCTGGTAGAGGCATTACTGAAACTGAATCGCTTTCAAGATCCAGAACAGCCCCCCTTAGTCGAAGTTGTGGTGATGTCTCGCAATAGCCCAGAAACGGGATTGCGCGTCCTTAATAATATCCGTAGTAGAAAATTGCCGATCACCCGCTTTGCTTTTACAGCAGGTGAACCAGTTGTAGACTATTTTGATGCCTTCGATGTTGATCTTTTCTTAAGCACAAGTGTCCAAGATGTGCAAACTGTCATTGACTCACGATCTTGTGCTGCTGCCGTTCTGACGTCTCCACCGGTTAAACCGGAGCACATGACAACCGATCAAGTCCGCATCGCGTTTGATGGTGATGCCGTATTGTTCTCAGACAGTAGTGAATTGGTTTATAAAACGAAAGGGCTTGAGGAATTTCAGCAAGTTGAGGATTTGCAACAAGATACACCACTCGAAGAAGGTCCCTATGCCGCTTTATTAGTGAAACTGAGTCGACTTCAAGATAGATTACCAGGTATGGTTGATTTTTCGCCGATTCGGATTGCTTTAGTGACCGCCCGGAGTCGCCCGGCTGAAATGCGAGTGATTAAAACCCTTCGACACTGGGGAGTCTATGTAGATGAAGCTTTCTTTCTAGGGGGGGTGGAAAAAACAAAAGTCTTGCAGGCGTTTAAGCCGCATATCTACTTTGACGATCAAGATGTCCACTTAGAAGCGGCATCGAAGCATGTCCCATCTGGAAAAGTTCCCTATTACTCTTCTTCAGAACTCAGTGAACAAAGAGAGGAATGAAAATCTCTTCTTTTTGAAAACTTCTCATTTTCCCAATTGCAATTGTCAACAAGACGTATTGAGACTGAACCAAGTGATTTAGTACCATTTCTTTTCAATCAGCGGCTCGTGCGACTGTACCAACGCATAATTACTTTTCCCAAGCGGCGCGGATCGTGGCGAACATGACCGCGAGTGGGGTCTTCAAACATAATATTAGCGAGTACCAAACGACGGTTAAGGCGGGCAATTTCTTCTCGATCTACATAGACGGGATGTGAATTTTCGGCAGCGTAACGTTGCAAACTTTCTGGGCTAGGAGAACGACTGTGGGCTAAAACTGCATCAAACAGGGGGGATTGTGAAACTTGATCTAAAGCCTGAATATGGTTAGAAACAGTATAAGCATCGGTTTCCCCTGGTTGCGTCATAATATTGCAGATGTAGAGACGAGGTACTTGACTCCTCAATAGGGCATCCCGAATTTCTGGGACGAGTAAGTTAGGAATAATACTTGTGTAAAGACTACCAGGTCCAATGAGAATGAGATCTGCCTCTTCAATTGCAGTAACCACTGCTGGGAGGGCAGGTGGATTTTCTGGATGACAGCCCAGATGGAGAATTTTTCCCCCTGCCTCGGAAATTTGAGATTCCCCTTCAATGATTCGTCCATCTTGCATTTCTGCCCATAAACTCACATCCGCGAGAGTCGCGGGTAAGACGCGCCCTCGCACGGCTAGCACTTTGGAACTCGCCGCGATCGCGGCTTCTAAATCTCCGGTAATATTATTCATCGCAGACAAAAACAAATTGCCAAAGCTGTGTCCGCTTAAGCCTTCTCCCGTATTAAATCGATATTGAAATAACTCGGTTAGCAGTTTTTCTTCATCTGCTAAGGCAGCGAGACAGTTGCGAATATCTCCAGGAGGTAGCATCCCCTGTTCCCGACGGAGTCTGCCGGAAGACCCGCCATCATCAGCAACGGTGACAACAGCAGTAATATTAGCACTATAGGCTTTAATCCCCCGTAACAGTGTGGAAAGACCCGTTCCGCCGCCAATTGCAACAATTTTGGGACCTTTGACGAGTCGGCGGTGGGTGGTGAGGACATCAATCAGTTCTTTGTCTTGATCCGGGTTGAGAACTTCAGTAATCGAACCAACCGTGCGGGTTTGCCCCCAGAAAATGAGAAATAAACCCAGCGCGATCGCGAGAGGACCAGAAATATAACTGGGCATAATATCGGCAATGGCTTCGAGAATACCAGAGGTCAACTCGATCAGATAAAAAATCGGCGTTAAATTTGCCCAAATAGCCAGCCCGACACTGGTTAATAACACTCCCAATACACTAATAAACAACCAGCGTTTGATAAAAATCCCAGGTGCTAACCACATAAACCAGCGATTGCGGCGACGGGTTGCACCATCAATGCTATTCCGTTTTCGATGCGGTTTACCTTTTAACTGACGGCGCATTCGCCTAATTAAGCCATCTGCCATACGCAGTTCCTCATCGGGATGTGAAAGGGGAAAGAGTGCCTTTAAATCACACTTTAGCCCAAGAAAAACAATAACAAAAACAATTTAACAGGAAAAATAAGGAATTTATCGAAATCGCCTTATCTCCCTGCTCTTTAGAGCAGGGAGATAAGGCGAGCTAAGCGAAGGGTTCAATGCCCTGAGCTTAGCCAACTTTACAATCAACTTTGTTAAATTGTAAAAAAATGCTAAACTTAAATCATTGTTCCAGCAAACGGTCGAATGCTGAATTTAACTTACAACTACAAAATCATTCCAACTAAAGAGCAAATAGACAAGATTGAACACAACTTAGCTGTTTGCAAATCGGTTTGGAATTATGCCTTAGCTGAAAGAAAGCTCTGGTCTAACAGCCGTAGTTGCCCAGTTAATGCGTGTTCGATCAAGTCTGAATCTATTGTTCAACCGTTTGAATATCCGACCTACCACACTCAATCAGCTAACCTAACCAAAGCAAAAAAGACTAACGAGTTTCTTAAATCTGGCAATGCTCAAGCGATGCAACAGACGTTAAGGAAACTTGACCGCACTTTTAATGACATGAAAGCAAAAGGGTGTGGTTTCCCTCGCTTTAAGAAGCGAATGAAATCTTTTAACCTGATTAGCAACAAGATTGAGGTCAATAGTAATAAAATTAAGATGCCCTTGCTCAAACAAGTGAGGTTCGTTAAATCTCGGAAGATTCCAAACGGGTTCAAAATTAAGCAAGTTCAAATAATTAAGAAAGCGTCTGGCTACTACGCTAACTTGGCTCTTGAACTTGATGTAAACATTCCCACTCCTCAGCCTCATGGTCACGCCATCGGGATTGATGTTGGGATACAGAGTATGCTAGCTACTTCTGACGGCTTAACGGTAAAGCGACCAGCATTTCTCGATAACGTTCTACGCCAGATTAAATTACTGCAAAGAAGATTACGTAACAAGAAACGCGGTTCTAATAAGTACCTTAAGCTACAAAGAAGAATTGCTTTGCTGCATGAAAAAGTAGCTAACAAGCGTAAAGATTACCACTTCAAACTGGCTCATCAACTTTGTTCGCAAGTTGGAATGATATTCGTTGAAGAGATCAATTTCACAGCTTGGAGTAAAGGAATGTTCAGCAAGCAGTCTCTTGATATGGGATTAGGTCAGTTCATCACAACCCTAGAGTATGTTTGCTCCCAAAGCGATACGTACTTCGCCAAAGTAAACAAGGACTATACGTCTCAGGTTTGTCCTAATTGCGGAGTACATACAGGTAAGAAAGATTTAAATCAGCGTCTTCATGTCTGTTCAGAGTGTGGATATGAGCAAGATAGAGATGTAGCAGCAGCAGAAGTGGTAATGAAACGCGGATTAACTGCGGTCGGTGCGCCCGTGGTCAAACAGCCCAGTCATGGCAAGGGGCTGTGGGCGGAATTCAGTTCCGCCCTTTATAAGCCCCGTCGGTCTGTTGGGGGCAACTACGGTTGTCTAGATAAGAGTCTAAATGGGAATCCCCTCGCCTTCAGGCAGGGGAGGTTCAAAACCGCAGTTGCGCTTCTGGAGTAAAAAATTGACGATAAATGCCGCTGGTGACCAAGGAGGCAGTTACAAGATTAGCCAGTGCCAGGCTAAACAGGACTAAAATTTGATAAGAGATGGCGTTTAAGGGACTGACCCCTCCCAAAAGTTGACCGGTTAGAATTCCTGGTAAAGTGACAATCCCAACTAATGCCATTTGATTGAGATTGGGTAAAATTCCAGCACGAATCGCTTGACGGCGATATAGCGCGATCGCGCGTTGCGGAGATGCCCCTAAACATAAATGGGTTTCAATTTCTCCCCGATTGCTTTCAATGGCGTTGACTAACCGTTCTCCGGCGATGGTTCCGCCATTAACAGCATTGCCAATAATAATTCCAGCTAGCGGTATCCAATATTGCGGGTCATACCACGTTGACGGTTGGACAATAAAGAGCATGATATATCCCAGCGTGAGCGCAGTTGTTAACAGTAAACTTCCTCCCACTAGCCAAAATAAACGGGACAGTTTTTGAGAAATGCGATTTTGCGCAACCGTCGTTGCAACCGTAATCATTACTAGTAAAACCCCAAAAACCCCCCAAACCGTTTCCAGAGTGAAAATTAACTCTAGAATATACCCCACGGCAACTAACTGTAAAAATGCGCGTCCTGCACTCAGAAACAGTTGTCCTTCTAGTCCTAGCTGTTGCCAACGGGATAAAGCAAGTGCGACCACAATCAGAACTAGGGTCAGAATTAAATCAACGGTGTCTAACTCAATTAGCATTCTTTGTGATCACTCATGGGGTCAGGTGTCGCAGCTAAGAAAATTCGAGAATTGGGTGGAGCTTTCCTTCCTCAGTGTAGATTGTAGCGATCGTATTAATTATATTTATTTTATGTCGCGATCGCGCGAATTAGCAGTGGAATTGGGCTCTTTTTGAAGCGATCGTTTCCTTAAAACCTAAAATACTTTTTAATTAACCATGACTGAGCTTAAGTATCCGCAATGGTTTCCAATTGACGTACAACCTCTGTTAATTCCTCAATAATGGGGGTCAATTTTCGTTGGCGAAAGGCATTCACTGAACTGCGATAGTACCAAAGCGTAACCTTTTTCCCAGCGCGAAAGCGATTCCAGATATCTTCGCCAAGGGTTTGATAATCTCTGAGGATAGAACGCGCATTATGAATTTTATCCGCAGCAGAGATCAAGGCAACTTCATCAGACATCTTCGGGATATGGGCAAGATAGGCTTCCTTGCGTTCTTGCCAAGGGGGTTTTGGCGTCTGATCAGACTCTGTGCAGGCATCAACAAGAGTGGTGACTCTCTGGCCAAAGTGCAAGCGAATTTTTTCTCGGGTGGCAGCGCCCCCCTGATCTTCGATCGCATCATGAAGCAGTGCCGCGATCGCGCAATCTTCATCTCCCCCATATTCAAGAACTAAACTACATACCGTCAAAAGATGGGAAATATAAGGGGTATGAGACCCTTTGCGTTTTTGGGTCACATGAAGATCATTGGCAAAGGTCAGGGCTTGACTAAAGCGAGGAGAAAGTTTCATTCGGGTAATAACCATTATTAATACTATTTCTGAAAACGATTGCTACAAATTGAACCACAGAGTCACAGAGAACACAGAGAATGGAAGCACTGGGACTGTCACTTCCAATCTGAGAGATGGTATAAGCTATTTTCTTTATAGATTAAACCTGATCAAGCGTTACTTGAACGGTTGACTGCATCTATTGCTTGCTGTTTCGCTTCATAAAAGGAACAGGCAACTTGACCCATCCCATATAACATTGCTGCATTACCGGTGCTTCCGGTAACCGTACCAACAACCGGTATGAACTCAACGACGCTGAGTCCCGCTTTCATCACTCCCGAACCCCCCGTTGATAAACCCCAGATTGCCAATACTTCACCCCGTCGGGCAGGTTCTGTCACTGAAAAGCCATAGATCGCTGCAATTCGATAAATCATCTCTGCTTGTAGTGCCATAATTGCTCCCAAGTCAATGGTTAACAACATGAGAGCAAGCGGTGGCACAAAATTAGTCGCTAAACCAATGCCAGCCGCTTTCCAGGCTGTATCTGTAATCACTCGCTGTGCCAATGTCTGAATACTGTCCTGTGGATAAGTACGACGTAGAGACTCAACTTCCTGCTCTACCGTCTCAAGATCCACTTGTCCCAGTGCTGCCATCAGCCAACTCAAACCAGGGGCTTTAGTCGCAAATTGCGTGAAGGGATGGGTAGCGATGGGCGTGACAGATTCTCCAAGCTTTTCTGTACTTTGCTCAATCAAGTCATATAAAATGTCAGTCATCTCTGTCACCGTTGAAATCTCTTTCATCCTATCTATCATTATCTGCGATATGTGAAAGTTCTACCTACCAATGCATAAAAAGTACCATTCATTATCCATAACCCTCTTTATTTATTTGTTTGGAAAAAAATCTTGGTTCTCTGGTTACTCAACCCTTATCAAATTGATAGGAATTGCTTTCAGGAGTGGACTGTGAGTTAGAAGCTTCATCAAGAGTTGAGCGATAAAGCGTGACATAACGGGAATAAAGCTGCATCGAGTCGTTCATTTCCTGAGCGGAATTAGCCTGTCGCTTGGATGGCATTTGGCTCACTTGCTCACGAGCAGTAAGAACCCGCAGATAAGGCAAGTCTTCCAGCAAAGTTAGGCTAGTAGCCAACTCTAATAGAAAACGCAGCAACGGTTTGGGTAAAGAGAGATTACTATAAATATCAACGTAGAGCCTATGTTCTTTTTGACCGAGCGGTAGGACATTAAAGATGACATTGATGGTTTTTTCATCCCGGACGGGCACTTGCAGTTCGACCGTGAAAGGGGTGTGTAGGGTTAATTCAACTTCAACTGTATCTTGTCGCCACAGACGCAAAATATTGAACGGAGAATCCAACGTGGTCTGGAACCGTAACGTTCCGCCAGTTGCCGTCGGCTGAAAGTCTTCTACTCCGAGAACCTTAAGATTGCTCAGACTAAAACTATGAATTGTTTCCAGATGCTTTAAATTGAGTAAATGATAAATTTGGCATAAGTAGGGAAAAGGCAACACATATTCCCGTCCAATCAAATGATAGGGTTGCAGTTCCATCATGCGAGCATCAAGCCGGCTCAGATGGTCAGCTCGATGGATAGAAGGAGACACGTTATGACCTTGAAACGCAACACCTTGGTCACTTCGCACATTACTATCCGGCTTCAGATATAACCAACCGCCAAATAGAACGATGACTGTGAAAAACTGGGTAATGCTTGTGGGCGTTGTCATCCCTGGAGCTAAAAGATTATATCCTAGATCGATTGCACCAAATAGCCATGGCAAAATTCCGAGTAGCCAGACCGCATTTTTCAAAATTACTTTGTACAGTAAATATTTTGGAATTGATTTACCAGAAGATGCATTATTAGAGTTCCCTGGCTGGATCGAATTAATTTGCATATGGGGTCAGGGAGTAACTACAAAAATTGATATTTGTCAACTAGTGTTTCAATATCTTATAAAAAACTTAACATAAATATACTTGCTTGTGTCTCTCTTGTTGTTATCGCTGATACATAAACTAATCTATCGAAAGAACGACTTTTGACTGGGTTAGACCAAATCGTTCCTTAGTTTGGAAATGATCATCCACAAATTCTGTTATTTCATGGCATGGTGAGGGTACAGAATCCATGCTCACCCAAGATCCGCTCCGTTATAGTGACGGTAGGAGCGAAGACGGGTGGACGGGGATTAACTTTCAGGTTGATCCACGTAAGAGTTGGAAGCAAAAATTTTCCACTAGAGCATCAGCTCAGTGGGAGAAGTTTAATACTGATTATTATTCTCGAGGTGGGTTCAGTAAGAGTAATCCAAGAAAATGATCATCCAGTAGCTATAGGCTGCTTAGGGAAATTTCAAGACATTATGGATGGTTTATTTGTTGCAGCACTCTAAAACTAGAGCGTATTTTTCCTAATCAACCAAGTTTTAACTTGAATTTTGTTAAATTTCCGTTAAGCAAACAATGTTCAAGGCAGCAAGAAAAAGATAGACCAAGTCCCCTCTAGGGGACTACTCAGTGTTAGACCGGTTTGTCTTGCAACTTCTGTTTGAGGCCTAAATCCCACGAACTTCTAGCCGTGGGAGTGGCTCAATCCTCTAGCGAAACATACTACTGACAGAGCTTTCTTCATGAATTCGGGAAATGGCTTCACCAATTAAATTAGCCACTGACAAGACAGTTAGCTGTTCAATTTCTTGGTAGCCGGGAACCGGAATGGTATTGCTCACGATTACTTCTTCAAAAGCACCGCCAAATAAACGCTCTCGGGCTGGTCCCGATAATACAGGATGGGTCGCACAAGCATAAATCTGCTTAGCGCCCTCTTTACGCAACAAACGGGAGCCTTCCAGCATCGTGCCAGCTGTATCTATCATATCATCCACCATTACAGCTGTTTTTCCTTTTACATCCCCAATTAAATTCAGGACTTCGGCTTCATTATGACCATGACGACGCTTATCAATAATCGCAAGGGGGGCATCATCTAATTTTTTCGCAAACGCTCTAGCACGGGCAACGCCTCCTACATCAGGAGAGACAACGACCAGATCAGAAAGCTGCTTGCTGGCAATATATTGAATTAATACAGGAGAACCATAGACGTGATCTAGAGGAATATCAAAATATCCCTGAATTTGCGCTGAATGTAAGTCCATGGCAAGCACTCGGCTGGCACCAGCTTCGGTAATTAAATTTGCCACGAGTTTGGCAGTAATTGATTCCCGTCCCGCTGTTTTGCGATCAGCGCGAGCATAGCTATAGTAAGGGATGACTGCTGTAATTTGACGAGCAGACGCACGACGGCAAGCGTCGATCATAATTAACAATTCCATCAAGTTGTCATTCACGGGATAACAACAAGGCTGGATCAAATAAACGTCGCAACCACGAATCGACTCCTGAATTTGAACATAAAGTTCACCGTCAGCAAACCGTTTTCTCACCATGGGTCCCAATTCTAGCCCTAGATAAGTGGCTACTTCTTGGGCAAGGGGCTCATTAGCTGAGCCCGAAAAGAGGCGTAAACGGTTTTGATCAGGAAGTTGGCTCAATGGGGGTTGAAGCGTTAAAGTAGCAGAATGGCTCACGGGCTTTCTCTTTAACCTCGATTCTTTGCAATCATATCATCCTCAGAGTAGGATGATGTTTCTCTAAAATTTAAGATGCTATTTTCTGTTTAGAAATCAGGATCAAAATTGTTAGTTCAATTTTAAACAATGAAAACACTTTTAATCACTGGGACGGATACAGAAATCGGGAAAACAGTTGTTATGGTTAGCTTAATTGCCTACTGGCAAAAATATCGCTCCCTAGAACAACTGGGGGTCATGAAACTGATCCAAACCGGCAGTCCGGGAGATAGTTGTCTCTATGAACAGTTATTCCCGTTGAATCAACCGCCAGAGTTGATCAATCCCGTCTCTTACCCGTCTCCGATCGCGCCTCCTTTAGCAGCAAAACAAGCAGGTCAGCCAGTCGATCTTACTACAGTTTGGCAAGCGCTGACTAGTTTAAGATCAAAACGAGAGTTTGTTTTACTAGAAGCGCTAGGGGGCTTAGGGTCGCCAATGAGTTGGGAAATGACCGTTGCTGATGTCGCTGCAGCTTGGCAATTACCAGTGGTGATCGTCGTTCCGGTCAAGCTCGGCGCGATCGCGCAAACGGTCGCCAATGTTGCCCTAGCCCGTCAATATCAACTTGATGTGAAGGGATTGATTTTTAACTGTCTTAGCGCCGAAGCAGAAGCCAAACAAGAACAATGGACGCCTCATGATTTGATCACTAACCTTTGTCCGGTTCCGATCCTAGGAACAATTCCTTATTTATCGAATCCCAACGACCTCGAAAAATTAGCACACGTTGCGTCAAACTTAGAATTAGAACATCTTTGGTAATTGTCTTATGACTGTATCTCCCGCTCAGCCCATTAACATCGAGCAAATTCGTCCTGAAATTCAAGCGTTGCAAACGGATCTTGTGCAATGGCGACGGGGCTTTCACCAACGCCCAGAACTAGCATTTACCGAAAAGCTAACGTCAGACTTCGTCATTAGAAAGCTGCAAGAATGGGGCATTCCCCATCAAACTAAAATTGCCGAAACCGGTGTTGTGGCTCTGATCGAAGGCGGAACCCCCGGGAAAGTACTAGGCATTCGGGCGGATCTGGATGCCCTCCCGGTGCAAGAAGAAAATGATGTCCCCTATCGCTCGCAACATGACGGGATTATGCACGCCTGTGGCCATGATGGACATACCGCGATCGCGCTGGGAACCGCTTATTATCTCTGGCAACATCGTCAAGACATCACGGGTACGGTCAAAATCATCTTCCAACCGGCAGAAGAAGGACCGGGTGGGGCAAAACCGATGATTGAAGCGGGGGTCTTAAAAAACCCGGATGTGGATGCCATGATTGGCTTACACCTCTGGAATAATCTGCCCTTGGGAACGATTGGGGTCAAAGATGGCGCGCTGATGGCGGCAGTAGAATTATTCAAATGTCATATTCAGGGCAAAGGCGGACATGGGGCAATGCCGCATCAAACCATTGATGCAGTCGTTCTCAGTGCGCAAATTGTCAATGCCTTACAAACCATTGTTGCTCGCAATATTGACCCCACCCAGTCGGCGGTGGTTACGGTCGGCGAACTGAAAGCGGGTTCAGCGATGAACGTCATTGCTGATCGTGCCTATCTTTCTGGAACCGTGCGTTATTTTAATACCGACCTCGAAAATTACATGGGTCAGCGTGTGGAAGCGATTATTGCTGGGATTTGCCAAAGCCACGGCGCAAGCTATGACCTCAACTACTGGCGAATGTATCCACCAGTGATTAATGATGCGCGGGTGACAGATTTAGTGCGGTCTGTCGCGCAAACCGTTGTAGAAACGCCCACGGGCGTTGTTCCCGAATGTCAGACTATGGGCAGTGAAGATATGTCCTTTTTCCTGGAACAAGTCCCCGGATGTTACTTTTTCCTCGGTTCGGCGAACCCGGAACTGAGATTGAACTATCCCCATCATCATCCACGGTTTGATTTTGATGAAACCGCTTTAGGGATGGGGGTAGAAATGTTCGTGCGCTGTGTAGAACAACTGCCCTCTTTAACCGTTTGAGAAGGATTAATTGGATGTGCCAATGAGGTATAACAGCGCCATCCGGACAGCCACACCACTGGTGACTTGTTGAGAAATTAGGCTTAATTCGGGGTCATCCATGAGATCGGAACTGATTTCTACGCCCCGATTCACGGGTCCAGGATGGAGAATTTTGACATGAGGATGGGCTAACTGAGCGCGATCGCGCGTAATTCCAAATCGTTGATGATATTCCCGTAAACTGGGCAATAAATGCTCGGTCATCCGCTCTTTCTGCAAGCGTAAGGTCATAATAAAATCGGCGTCAACTAAAGCGGGTTCAATATTCCAATGACAGACCAAGCGGTCTGAATCAGACGCTCTTAAAAAATCTTGAAATTCTCTGGGCAGTAACGTCGGTGGGGCAGCTAAATGAACGGTTGCGCCCATCGCGGCTAAACTATAGATATTAGACCGCGCCACTCGAGAGTGTAAGATATCGCCGACAATGGCAATTTTTTTCCCTGCGAGAAACTGGCGGGGAGAATTTTGAGATCGCAACTGATACAGGGTAAATAAATCTAACAAGGCTTGCGAGGGATGTTCATGCTGTCCATCCCCAGCATTCAGAATACTGACATTACTCTCTAAGCGATCCATTTCCGCGGCAATGATATGGGGAACACCCGCTTGGCGATGACGAATCACCATAATATTGGCCCCCATTGCCATATAGGTTTTTGCCGTATCTAAAATCGTTTCTCCTTTCGTCAGAGAAGAGGCACTCCCACTGAAGTTGAGGGTATCAGCAGATAAGCGTTTAGCTGCCAGTTCAAAACTGCTACGGGTGCGCGTTGACGGTTCAAAAAACAAATGGGCAACCACTTGTCCTTGTAAAGCGGGAACTTTCTTCGTGCGCCGGGATAACACTTCCCGAAAACTATCTGCGGTTTCCAGGAGGGTTTCATACTCCTCTGGTGTAAAGCTTTCCAAAGAAAGGATATGACGTTTCGTCCAAGTCGTTGTGGTTTCAGTGGTCATTGTGTCTGATTTGCCCGTAGTTGACCGCACGCCGCATCCGCCTCTAACCCGCGGGAGTAGCGAACGCTAACGGCAATCTTAGCGTCTTCAAGCACAGATTGAAAGGCTTGGATCCGCTTTTTGTTGGGGCGTTGATAATCCACTTCACTAATTGGGTTATAGGGAATCAGATTCACGTGCGTTTGAAAGCCTCTCAGGAGTTGCGCTAGTTCATTGGCGTGGTCTGGGGTATCGTTAACGCCAGCTAAAAGGATATATTCAAAGGTAACCCGGCGGCGCGTCCGTTGGACATACTCTCGGCAGTCGGCAATTAATTGGGAAAGGAGATAGCCGCCACCACTGGGAATGAGTTGTTCTCGTAACGCTTGATTAGACGCATGAAGACTAATGGCAAGGGTAATTTGTAACTGTTCTGCGGCTAAGCGAGGAATCTGTTGAGGAATCCCGACGGTAGAAACCGTTAGACACCGTTGTCCAATGCCCACATCTTGATTTAAGGATTTCACTGCTGTCACTACGGCTTCTCGGTTTAAAAGGGGTTCTCCCATTCCCATGAATACCACATGACTCACCCGTTGCTCAAAATCTTCTGCTACTGTAAGCACTTGATCCACAATTTCGTGGGCCTCCAGGTTGCGGGTAAAACCGCCTTTTCCGGTGGCACAAAAGTCGCACGCCATGGGGCAACCGACTTGGGAAGAAACACAAACGGTTAAGCGTTTTGCCGTAGGAATGCCAACGGTTTCAATGACTTCCCCGTCAACCAGACGAAGCAAATATTTCCGAGTCTCATCCGGGGCGATGCTACGGTGGGCAATGGTCGAGCGTCCAATCGGTTGCGCTTGCAAGTCTTCCCGCCACTGTTTCGGAAATACCGTAATTTCGTGCAGCGATCGCGCCCCTTTTTGATACAACCACTGATGCAATTGCTTGCCTCGATAGGCGGGTTGTCCTTGTTCTTGCACCCAATCCGTTAACTCTGCTAGAGATTTTCCTAATAATGCCGATTCACTCAATCCTTTCCTCCTTGCTGGCAATCAGGGTCACTGCTTCTATCTTAAATGTCACGAAAGGACTTCCGTTATCGCCGCTTGGCTCAAAAGGTAGAAAAGGGGTTATTTCAGTTCATGCCTCGCAAAGCCCTCAACCAATGAGGGCTTAGACAGACCTATCCAAATTTACATTAAACCGGTATTGGTACCTGGCTTGCCAGTGGCAAGTTGGACTTTGACAATTTTCCCACCCATTTTCATAATGCGCTGTTGCTCAGTAAACCAGTTATCGTAAGGAACGAGCTTGGTAAAGTAAGTATTTTGTAGTTCGCGTTGAGTCCGAATGCGAGTTTGACTGGGAACGCAAGCGGTCACCTTAAACATTCTCATGGGTTATAAACTCCTTGGGCAATATCTAAAATTATGATTCCTTTAAACACACTTAGTTCGGGAGTAAGCCAGTCAATACTAGATCATTAAAACCTATCCCCTGTTTTGATAGTTAGATAAGTCTTGAACCCCCTAGCACTCACTCGCCACTACCCGAACTGAAGTTATCATGGGTTTAGCTTCTCAGGCAATTTTTGAGTTAGCTTAAGCCAGAGCAAATGTAGTCGAAGTACACGCCCATTTCTTTACCAGCATCAGGACCGACAAGACCTGCCGTCACTTCTTTCATCGCTTGAATCGCTTGGACAGTAGCGTTAATGGGAACCCCTAGGGAATTATAGGTTTCTTTTAAGCCATTGAGAACACGCTCATCAAGAATGGAAGGATCACCGGCGAGCATCGCGTAGGTGGAGTAACGAAGATAGTAGTCTAAGTCGCGGATGCAAGCAGCATAACGACGGGTGGTGTACATATTACCGCCAGGACGGGTAATATCAGAATACAGTAAGGATTTTGCCACTGCTTCTTTGACAATGTTAGCTGCGTTAGCGCTGATGACATTGGCGGCACGCACGCGTAGTTGACCAGTTTGGAAATAGCCTTTCAGCTTTTCCATTGCTGCATCATCAAGGTATTTTCCTTGTACGTCAGCCGAGTTAATAACGGAGGTAATTGCGTCTTGCATCGTTATTTTCCTTTCCTAAGTTCAGTTTATAGATTGTGTCTAATTAACAAGTCAAGTGTGGGACATCACTAAAGAGGCTTATTGCATTGCGCCAATTACATAGTTGAAGTAAGATCCTGCTTCCGCTGCATCTTCAGCAGACATCATTGAGCAAGCAATATCTTTCATGGAACGTACACTTTCTGCCACGGCATTGATCGGAGTGCCAAGAGAATTGTACATTTCGCGAACACCCACTAAACCGATTTCTTCAATAGGAGTGACATCCCCTGCAACAACTCCATAGGTGACGAGGCGAAGATAGTAATCCATGTCGCGTAAGCAGGTTGCTGTCATTTCTTCGCCATAAGCGTTGCCACCGGGAGACACAACATCAGGACGCTTTTGGAAGAGTTGGTCGCCAGCTTGCTTAACAATACGCTCACGAGCACTGGTAAGGGTTTGAGCAATACGGAGACGTTGTTCGCCACCTTCGACGAAGGCTTTAATACGGTCTAATTCGCCGGGGCTGAGGTAACGAGCTTCAGCATCAGCGTTCACGATGGATTTCGTGACAATACTCATGTTTTAGAATCCTCCAACGGATAAGTTTATTATCGAATTTGGTTCAGGCTGATCTTTACCAGTTCCCATGCTGGATACAGTATCAGCAAACGGGATAGCTTAGTTATCTTAACAACCTTCTCCGATTTATTTTGCGATATTTCTCTCACTTTTTATCGCAGTTTTTTATATTTCGTAATATTTCTACTCATTTAGTGAGGATCAGTCCGGAAAATCCCCCTTAAACGATAAGGGGGATGATTGATCACTAAATTAAATTCAGCAAAAATTAGCGATTATTTTCTTTGGCGTAGGGGACCACCATTTCACCAAAGAAACGGTTATATTCTGCACCATCAACTAAATAATCAACTACTGCATCCAAACCTTGGTTGGTGAGTAAGTTTGTCATTTGATGAACTTCAATGCCACTGGCAGCTCGTCCTAATAAATGGCGATAGAGACACTCAACGACTTTTGGATTCGGATAAGGGAAAACGAAACGCCGTTGGTAAACATCAGACTTCGCCAATGCTTTAACAAATTCCCGTACCGTGCAGTTACCAGCAAGGAGTTTTTCTTCCCATGCTTCTAAACGGAACTGATCAGGAACATTGTCTTGAGGAACATTGAGTAATTGGGCATAAATCCCATTCATCACTGATCGGGTCTGTTGGGTACTCCCTTGGGGAGAATGCCGGAAAATACGCGCTACTGTTGACGTTTCTTGGGCAGCTTCGAGGGTATTCATCGATCGCGCTAACTCTAAATAGTCAGCGACTTGTCCCGCACCACTGTTACCATTGGCTTGGCTGGCTAAAGGTAACTGAGCGTTATTCATCTTAGAGCGCGTGGGTTCAAAACTCGGAACCACTAACTCATCATCCTGCTTCGTCAGTTTATTGTAAAGACTTTCCGTATTGGGGAAGTTGGCAGCAGGTAAGGTAGGATAGCGGCGATAAGGAACCACATCTTCACCAAACTCTTGGGAGTACTCTATGCTGTTGACTAATGCCTTAACAAACGCGCGAATCCCTTGCGTTGCCAACAATTGGTTATATTTCTGAATCTCTTTCTGATTTAATGGCGCTCGTCCTAGGAAATGTTTTGTTCCCAACTCAATGACTTTAGTGTTGGGATAGGGGGTATAGAACTCTTTAATGTATAAATCAGAGCAACCGAGTCCTTCAATAAACTCTTTCACGGTGATTTCTCCGTTACCGAGTTTACTTTCTAGATTAGTAAACTCGGCTTTGACAACATAGGGTTCAATATCCCGTTCAAAGATCTGACGATAAGCCGCACTAATCAAATTTTGCAGCGCCACTTTGTCTTGCAAGTTGGTCAGCTTAAATTGCTTACTTTGCTCGCGACGCTTATTCACGCCTTGCTTAATCCGATATTGCAAATCCGGTTCGCTGCGATTTGCCGCGACTTGACCTAATTCTTGATAGCGCGGCGTCACTTCTGGTTTGATTTCAGTCCCCACATCTTGACGAAGATTATTGGTGCGGGTGCGCAGTTGCAAGCCACCGGGAGTGAGGTAACGTTCGTAAGGAACGGTGTCTTCGCCAAACGTTTCACTGTACTCTTGAGTATTGATGATCGCATCGACTAAAGCGTAAAAACCTTGTTTTGAACAAATATCAAAGTATTTGTTAATTTCCTGACGCCCATAAGTGGGACGACCGAGAAGCCGACGATGAATGTATTCAATGGATTTGGTCACATAAAGAGAAGTCCAGTAGAGCTTCCGGAACAGTTCCGACTTCGCCAGCATCCGGATAAAGTCACGAACGGTAATCTCGCCATTTTCCAGCTTAATTTCAGCGGTTTTGAGACGTTGTCCTTCGTAAACATCGCGACCAAACACTTGGCGATAACAAGCTAAAATCAGCTTTTGAGAACTGCTTTCCGAGTATTTAACACTGTAGCTGTTATTGGTTTTATCCGTTAAACCCGAAAACGCCATCCGGTCAGCGCGGAAGACTTTGGGACCGAGAGAGCCGGGGAATAAACCGCGGGCTTTCGGATTACCGGTTTGGTTATAAGTTGCCGGTCCACGATTAATTAAGATGCGACGGGTATCTTTACTAAAGGGGGCAGGACTCTTACTGGGATTGCGAGTTTCTTTCGGAAAGATTGCACCAAATTGAATTTCGAGCGGATCATTCCCGCTGCCATAAGGATGTTGATCGGCGAGTGGACGATTATATTGGGCGTAGGTGGTGATAAATTGAGGAATTTTGCGGAAAGGTGCGCTGTAGTTAAACAGGTCTTGCTGCATTCCCCAGTTGCGACATTCTTGGGCTTCTTCTCCTAAACCGCGAATATAAGGAACGGTTTCTTCGCCAAAGTAGTCAGAATATTCTTTGCTATCGACTAAGGCATCAATTAAAGCGGGAAGTCCACCATTAGAAACGATGGAGAAGTAGGTTTGCACTTCTTCGCGAGATGAGGGACCCCGTCCGAGGAAGTGACGAAACGCCAGTTCTAAAGCGCGACTATTGATAAAGGGTTCATAGAACTGCTTGCGATAAAGGGGAGATTTACCCAAACGACGGATAAATTCCTTCATCGAGATTTCGCAATTTTTAACCTTGGATTCTAAATCAGAAATCGAGAGACTGTAAGCGCGAGTAATATCTCGTTCAAAGACTTGACGATAGGCTGCTTTGACCGCAGTTTGTTTTTCTGAGTTAGAGAGTCCCGGCTTCATTGCGTATTTGGGACGATTTTCTGCTGCATTAAAGTAGCTTTGAGGCAGTTCTAGCCCTTGCTGGTCGCTACTCGGACGCTGACGCACTTTATTGGAGGGGGTTGGCGCTTTAAATTCTGAGATGAGCACTTGGAAATATTGTTCAACTGTAGCGCGCCCAGCTTCGTCTTGTTTAAAGTAACCTAAAGCAGCTGCTTGCATTTCTCCGAGAGCGACCAAAGTTGCTGCACTCGAACAAGCATTTTCAATCACTTCGCGCAAACCACGAACGTTAACAGTAATAATATTAGGATCACCAGCAACGATCGCGTAAGTGACATACCGCAACATCCAGGATAAGTCGCGCAATGATTTCTGCATATTTTGGGGACCATAGCGAGAAACATTGATCGGACGGAATCCCGGGGGAATGGGAACACTACTACTTCCCGACACACTAAAGAGTGAGCGTAGCCCTTCTAAAAAGCCACCGCCACTGCTTTCGATATAGCTCACTGTTCCGAGTTGCATTTGGCGACCAACATCACTTTCTTCGCCGCCGGCAGGAACCATCACTGGCGCTTCTTCTCTCGGTTTTTCGAGATATGCCATCGGCGAACCCCCTGTAAAAATGCGGTTCGCAGCACGAGAAACAATCAACTCGGAATTTCGAGTAATCACTTGCGCAATTTCGACGCGTTGAGTTCCCAACTGGAAGAAAGTATCTAATTCTTTCAGTTCTCCTTGTTCCAAAAAGCGGTCTTGCTGTTCGGCTTGGGATAACTTAGAAAGGGGAACCGTTTGGTAAAGCTGAGGACGTGCGACTGAACTTCCACCGGAGGCACTAATCATTATTTTTTACCTATCTCCTGTCACAACAGTTACTTTTTTTTAGACTTTAATTAAGGTGGATCAGAGTAAAATTCTCCGCCACTTCTAGGGATTGATGGCAAAACTTGAGATTATAAGCGTTTTTTCTCGAATGGATTCATATATTTTTAGTCCTTGTATCGTGTTAGTTGCCCTAGATTGAATGACGAGTGAAAATTCCACTCCATCTCACCGACCCACGAACTTAATGTCGTCAACATGCTTCGCAAAACATCTATACATAAGACGTGGGTCAGCTTTTAGAGTAAAACGTTTTGGGGTTTCTTAGGGAATTTATTAAGAAGTGTATCAAAAAGATTTTGGCAACTGTAACATTACGAAGTAACTTCTAGTCGGCAGTTACTGGCAAGGAAAGGACTTGCAATAAGGTTGATTCTGAATCATGATCATTGCAACTGCAAAGGAGAGGAGTGACTTGCTAATCCGAGGCAGTGAAAATAGCTATTTCGGCTCATCCTTGATCAAAGTTGGCTGTCGCCTCGAGAGCGGTGATAAACCGTTGCTGTGTCTATTGTTTCAGCTTTCCTTATTGAATGATTCAATGGCGCGATCGCTGCTGGTCATTAATTTTGGGTTGGCGATGACAATTGTCTCTGGTCATCTTCATCAACGGCTCAGATTTTGTACTCAATTACACTGTTTAGAGTTCCGCGATTCAGTCAAGATAAACCCTCGTCAGGTTTGAATTAAGTGAAATCCCTGTCAAATTGATGCGCTTGGAGTAAATATGCCAGAAAAACTGATTTCAGTCCCTAAAATTAGTCGTCCTCCTCTGATTGCTTTTTTAACCTTATGTTTTGCCCTACTGGCTGTTTCTTTTGCGCCGATTTTCATTCGTCTGAGTGAAACCGAACTGGGGGCAAATGCAACGGTATTTAATCGTCTGATTGTGTTTTTTATCTTTTTTGGCAGTGGGCGTTGGGTGAAGCAAAAACTTTCCTCTACTTCTGAAGAAAATTCTGAGCAAATTACGGGTCAACAATGGTGGTTATTAGGTTCAGTTGGCACAATCGCAGCAATTTCTCTGGTGTTATGGGCAATTTCTCTTCAATATACGACCGTTGCCAAAAGTGTCCTCCTCAATAATCTCACTCCGATCTTTACGGCATTAGGCAGTTGGCTTCTCTTTGGAAAACAGTTTGACTCTAAGTTTTTGGTAGGAATGACGATTGCGGTTGCCGGAGCAATTACCCTAGGGTTAGAAGATCTCAATGCGGCAGCAGAAGGATCTTTGATTGGTGATGTCTATGCCTTACTCTCAGCAGTTTTTCTGGGAACGTATTTTCTAATTGTGGAACAGCTGCGATCGCGCTTTTCGGCAACCACGATTCTCCTCTGGCGTTGTGCCACTGGCAGCGCCCTTTTAGTCATTATTATGTTATTAACTGGAGAACAGCTGTTTCCCACCACACAAATCGCTATTTTTGCCGTGCTGGGTTTAGGCTTAATCAGTGAAGGATTAGGACAGCGTTTACTTGCTGATAGCATGAATGTTTTTTCTTCTAGTTTTGTCTCTCTCTTTTTGTTGCTCGAACCGATTGTTAGCGCAATTTTAGCGTGGTTTATTTTCACCGAAGGTTTAACAATTACGACTTGGTTAGGATTTGCTGTGGTGTTGACGGGGATCTATCTCGCTCAAACCAGTAAAGCGGCAAATTCCGATATTGTGGATAATAATTCGTAAAGATTGGTCTTGTCAGACCAAACAGAAATGAGGAAGAACTCAAGGACCAATCACCAATCATGGAATTGCTCTCTGTTTTATTATTGCCGGGCTTTTCGGTGCGATTTCCCCTTATCGCGCAACTGAGGAATGCCCTCGGTGTACCCAAAGCCGATGTGGTCGCCCACGATATTGATGGCTTTTCTGAAACCCTTTCACACCAAGAATGGGATTTTTCCCGAACAAGTGCCGATGTTAAGCGTGCTGTTAGCGGCAGGTTGTCTCATCCGTATTACGGGGGCGCGATCGCGCCGGTCTTTCCTGATATCGTGGAGGCACTGAACCTCAATCCGCGCTAGGCTGGGCTGGCATCTTGGTGAGTATGCCCTGACTCACCGTTGCCATTGCCAATCCCTTATTAGGATTTGTCGCTGATCGCGTGGGAAAGTTGACGGTGTTACATTATTGATAGCAGAAAAAGTTAAGATTTTGTTATCATAGTATAACTAAAGTATAACCATAGAAGGTTTTTAAAAAACCCATGAAAACTGCGATCTCATTACCCGACTCAGTTTTTGAACAAGCAGAATCTCTGGCTCAACGTTTAGGGCTATCTCGTAGTGAACTTTATACCAAAGCTATCCATGCTTATTTACGAAAATACAATCGTGAGCAGATTCTAGAGCAACTCAATCAAGTATATTCTGATGAATCTTCTCAACTTGATCCTGCTGTCGCCCAAATGCAATTGATGTCTCTTCCTGCTGAGGATTGGTAATGTATCGGGGAGAGATTTGGTGGGCAAGTTTACCTAATCCAATTGGCTCAGAGCCCGCTTACCGTCGTCCGGTTTTGATTATTCAAGATGATATATTTACTCAAAGCCAAATCAGTACAGTTATTGTCGCTATTATCACCTCAAACGTTCGCTTGGCACAAGCACCGGGCAATGTCATGTTACCAAGTCAAATGTCTGGATTGCCGAAAGATTCTGTTATTAATATTTCTCAAATCTTAACTCTCGACAAAGCATTTTTGTCTGAATGTGTTGGCTCACTCCCGAATCATTTACAGGATGAAGTTGATGAAGGGTTACGACTCATTCTCTACCTATAACTTTAAAATGTCGAGAGTGGACGTTAGGGAACATTATCTAATTCTGCACCTAACTTAGCCCGAGCTTGATCAAGTTCATAGCTTTTTTGTAAATTCAGCCAAAATTCTGCTGTTGTCCCAAAATACTTACCCAATCTTAATGCTGTGTCTGCTGAAAGATTACGTTTACCAGCAATGATCTCATCAATGCAGTTAGCTGGAACTCGAAGTTGGTCTGCTAATTCAGTAGCAGTTAATTCCAACTCATCCAGTTCATCAGCGAGAATTTCTCCAGGATGGATTGGAGTACGGGTCATTTTTTTCCTTTCTTCTGGACTATTATGATTCAGGTGAATTACTGCTGCTGTTGTCTAGTATAAGCCTCTACAAGATTACGAATCATTGATTGATAGGAAGTATTATGACGCTCAGCTTCACGCTTAAAAAATTCAAGACTATCTTTTGTCAATTCCATTGTTACTACAAAACCAACGTTCCTCAGATTGACTATATTTTGCATCGTGGATAATTAAGCGCTGGGGCTCAAAAAAAGAGCTTCCCTCAACCCAGCTAAGTGGCTATTTGTTTCCGGTTTTACGGGATGTGGAGAACATTGTGCGCGATCATCAAACAACCTACTCTTGTTCAGATTGAAATGTATGATAAAGATATGATAGATAGCAAGGTAGAATGCCATGCGAGCTACAATTTACTTACCGGATGAACTTGCCCAACGTATTCAAGAAAAACTGAATCAAGAAGGAGAAGAGAAAGAAAGCCTCTCTCAATTTATTCAAAAAGCGGTGGAAAAAGAATTAGCACAGAAAGATATTTCTCATTTCCTTGCCTTTTCAGGGATTGTTAAATCAGCCCCCAAGCACGCTGATGAGGAGGCAGAAGACTTTTGACACCTTTGCTAGTCATTGATTCAGGACCGCTCATTGCTACACTGTTTGAAAAAGACCGATATCACTTGCAGGCAGTTAAAGGCTTTCAACAATTATAACAACAAGGGCAAACTTTAATTCTTCACCTGCCGATTGTTTTTGAAGTTCACCGTTGGTTATTACAACAACAGGGTCCTGAATTGGCTCAAGAAGTGTTTTCTGCAATTGAGCGCAGTTTCCAAATTTACCCCATCAGTGAAAGCGATTTCTCAGCTATTAAACGAATGATTCTTAATCTACAGCAATGGTTAGGAACATTGGCAGATGCTTCTGTAGTTTATGTGGCGTAACTGCCGAGGTAGGAGAGAGAGCTGACTGACGAGAAGAAGAAAGTGATAAGATTGGGTGCATGACCCCAAAAGAACAAACCCAACGCCTCATCGCCTTAGAAACAGAAAACCAAGCTC
>JAAANX010000113.1 GCA_009909085.1 Cyanobacteria bacterium GSL.Bin1
AGCAACCCTAAACAACTTTCGTTGTTTGAGTGGATAGGAGGTCAGGTAACTGATTTCCCAGAATCCCCCACTAAGCTGACGCTATAGTGGGGGAGTATGTCAAGTCTATGGATGGCAATCGCGATGGAACTGATGACTTGAGTACCGATGAGGTACTGGAAGATTTCATGGTTTCACCAGAAGACATGACCATGCAAATGCATATGCTGGGTGCGATGTATGCCCCTACTGCTCAGCTCACGCTGATGGCAATGGTTCCCTTTGTGATCAAAGAAATGGACCATGTGACCCGTATGGGAAACGATTTTACCACCAACTCTAGTGGCATTGGCGATATTAAATTGTCAGGATTGTATCAACTCTTCAATAACAATCGTCAGAGTGTTCACCTCAACCTCGGGTTTAGTCTGCCCACGGGTTCCATTGATGAACGGGATGATACTCCTGCTGGAGAGGATGTCATTCTCCCTTACCCGATGCAAATTGGTTCGGGAACAGTCGATTTACGTCCTGGTATTACCTATTTGGGTCAAACGGATAATTGGTCGTGGGGAGCGCAAGCGAACACAGTTTTACGTTTAGGCGAAAATGATCGCGACTATACGGTGGGAAATCGCTATCAACTCATGGGATGGTTCGCTCGTCGCTTAAACGAAACCGTCAGTGTTTCTCTACGGTTAGATGGTGAAACTTGGGAAGATTATGACGGTGCTGATTCGGCACTAAATCCGAATGTTATTCCCACTGCTGACCCGGATTTACGCGGTGGAACTCGTTTAGACTTAGGATTAGGCGTGAATGTCTATTTACCCGAGGGCTTTTTACCGGGAGGTCGCTTTGCAGCAGAATTTGAACTTCCCATTTATCAATCTTTAGAGGGACCGCAATTAGAAACAGATTGGCAATTGATAGTAGGCGTTCAATCCGCTTTTTAATGACTCACCCGATCAATTGCAGTCTCATGTCTTAATTCAGTCATGCCCCATGCGATAAGATTGATACGTAACTCTCGTTGCCTGTGGTTTGACAAGATAACGAGAGTTTTCTGATTCCGGGCAATGCTGATAAACTTAGAAGCTCGCAGATTTGCCTCTTACAACCCATCCACTTCTCGCCATTACTGAGAGCGCCGTGCCTCTTGCGAGAGAGTTACTAGCACTCAATCATAAATTCTAATGACTCCTTCCACTCGACAACGAGAACCCGTTACCAGCTTAATCCTCTACCATCTCTTCAAATGGTCGGTAGTGAGTCCTATGTTTAACTTCTACTTTCGAGGTAAACTCTACGGTCGAGAGAATGTCCCTCAAAAGGGAGCATTAGTGGTTGTCAGTAATCACGCTAGCTTATTCGATCCGCCGCTGCTTTCTTGTTGCGTTGGACGCCCTGTGGCGTATATGGCAAAGGAAGAGTTATTTGAAATTCCGGTTTTGAAACAAGCCATTTCTCTCTATGGGGCTTATCCGGTGAAGCGAGTGCAGGCAGATCGCAGTGCGATTCGGGCAGCGCTCAAGACTTTAGAACAAGGATGGGCTGCAGGTATTTTTCTCCAAGGCACTCGGACTCCTGATGGACGGATTACTCAACCCAAACTGGGGGCAGCAATGATTGCTGCCAAGGCACAAGCGCCTATTCTACCAGTTAGTCTCTGGGGAACGGAAAAAATTCCACAATCTGGCACTCCCTTTCCACTGATTACAGCTCGCATTGCTGAACCTTTGCCTCCCCCGGCTTCAAGTAAGCGTCAAGTTTTAGAAAGCGTCACACAAAAATGTGCTGATATCATCAATACCATGCATGCGCAAGGGCGTTAACAGTCAACAGTAACCAGTTCTCAAAAAGAGGGAGATAGAGTGAGGATAAGACCAGGATTAAGAATTAATACATATTAATCGTTTCTGTTTTTTGGGTATTATAGCAGTCCCAGATGATTTTAGAGGAAGATTAAAGGTTAATCCTTGATTGGATATAGAGTGGGTTCTCTCGTTTCATTTAGGATTACTAAAGCTTAAATCTGGGCAATGAACCAAGAATTTCTGTTTTCGCTAAAGCTCCGATTCTATAGTGGTGGAGTATCAAGTTGTTAATATTTGCTCTAGCTTTAAACTGTAACTTAAATTACTGATCACTATCAAACTAATGGTGATCAAGCTGGTTAACAGATAAAACAGTATATTTTTATGAAATGGTCCCATCGAAGTGGTTATCGCAATGGAAGCTATTAACGATAGGGGAATATTCCATAGCCAATACAAACCCATATTTAAAGGGAAATAATGAGTGCTATCGAAAGCGATTGATTGTTTCAGCACTTGTATTTGTAACCAACCCAAGAAGTACCCCAAGCCAAAGAAAACCAGAAGATTTCCTAAAAATACTAGAAATCTAATCCCCCAATAATTCTGATTACTGAAAGCGGTTATTCCAAAAATAAAATATCCCAACCCGATAGTGATTAGCCATAAACCGGAGACCAGTATGCCGCTAACGATAGTAACAATTCCCCAAGTATAGGCATTAGCGAGAGTTGAGTGTAATAGTCGCCATTGCACTAAACCTAATAAAATCCAATCTGCACTTACTACCAGGGCAACCGATTGAAATAAAAACTCTAAAGAACCCAGTCTAAAAATAATTGCTGGAATCAAAAAAAATAGAGATGAACTAAGAGTCCATAAAAAAACAAAGTTGGACATCACTACCAATGGTCTGCTGAAAAAGTCACTGACTTGGCTGGTTTAAGCAAGGAAATCGGCAATAGCTAACATTTGTGATTATTGACTTTAAACTAGCTGATATCAATTATAGATGGATGGAGGATGAGTTGGAACGAGAAGTACAAGGGTTTAAGATTTATTGACAAGGTAGTTATCAAAGTGTCGAAAAAGTGACTGAAACTACTTCATGTAAACTAGGAAAGCAATGTCAACAGGCTACTGCCTTTGTGTATGTAGTGGAAACAGTGTTATGTCTGCAAAAAAGATTGCAAATCGACTGAAGAAAGCCTTACTTTATGACGGCAAAATGGAGTATGCCCTCTACGAACATGAATTGATGGCAGTGTTAGACCAGTTGAAATCATCGATGAAACAAGATAAGGATGATTACATTTTTACTGTGACAGAAAATCGGGGTCACGTCGCGATGTTGCTGGTGGAAAAGTCAGGAGAGGTTTATATCAACGAGGAAGGCAGAGAAAGACTGAAAACCTTATGGCCAGCTGCTTATGAAACCAACATGAAAAATTTGATTCCAGCGTTTGCGCAAGAGCTCGACGAAGGTGAATTACCACTTAATGGGGTTAAAGTCACTCAATAAGCGAGAGTGATGATTAGTGAAGTGAGTTAGCATCAGCATGATTCACACCTAGATGAGAGAGCTTATCGCTACAGCTAGGGTTGCAATCGGTCTTGCTCTTAATCGGGCAATGAGCTTTTTCATCATTTGCTCGGATTAGCTATGTACTTCACGTTTAGAAAGATAACTATATAATTAAGTTACTAGTGTTACTTGATTTTACTTGCAGAGGGCAAAACTCTCCCATCAACAACAAAAATTTCTGGTGCCCTTTTGCCAGTAGCCATTTGAGCTTTTCTAAACTCAATTAGCTCGTCTAATGCTTTGGTAGATTCAGTGGTTTTGATAATCAGGAAAATACTGTACTGTGTTTTTTCAGCAGCATCATATATGGGTAGTTGTTTCTCATAGCCTAATCTCATTTTTTTATTTGACGTGTACTTTATCTCAACATTGACCCGCGCATCGTAACCACTAGAAATTTTGAAGTCGACAGGTCCCCGTCCTGCATTAGGTTCTCTATTTAAATCTAGATTATGAGCACCGCAGTAGGCATCGGCTATACCAAAAAACAGTAACTGTGCAAAACGTTCATTCCGCAGCTTTCTCGACTCATCCCAAAAATGCACAGACAATCCATTATCTTCAACCAAAACCTTAAAGTGGCTACATATCTTGAGAACTAGTTGAAGAATATTTTCAGGAGTTACTTTATTTATTCCTAATATAAGTGGATAAAGATTAACGTATTCTCTTGCAATATCATGCCAAATCAGTTGACCTGATGGATCTTTGTCGAAATCGTATTTTTTCGGAGGATTTCTTTTATATTGTTCTACTAAATCTTGAAGTACTTCGGGATGATTAAGAAGGATGTGCTTCAACTCACGCTTCGTGATCCTCCTTCTTTTTCCCGCCTCATCCTTCCAAGAATCGCCAATGATTTCATTTACGCGATTACGCAAATCTTCGTTATGAGCACAAACTCGATCAATATCATCCCAACCATTTGCTACAGGAAGATCATTTAAGATCTCATAAGGAATCAATACTGTAGGGCGATTACTACCAGGAATGGCTGGCAGTAAAAATTCCTTTCCGCACGCTTTTGCTTCACAGGTATTCAAATTAAGGTTTCTTGCAACTCGCTCCGAATAATTTAGCAGGTCTGGCAAAATTATATGGATTGCCATATCGCTAATGCGATCAGCTCCAATATTTTCTTCAATAAGTCCAACTAGTTCAAAAATGACTGGGTCGGTTATGCCTGCTTGTATGATTTCCCAGGCTGTGTTTGTCAGATTTAATGCGATCCTTGAGCCAATGCCACTACCTGAAGTACTCTCTGTAGAGTAACCTAAAGATACAAGTGGAAGTTCTGGAAATATTAATTTTTTATGAGCAGCACGAAAGAACCTATCATCAGAATGTTTTGTTTTCTTTAAGAGATGAACGATTTCCGAAAAATGGGTTTTGAAATTTAGATATGAGTTTTTAAGCTCTAGAACTTTTGTGCTTTTAAGCAGATGTGGATCAACATAGAATTTCGAGTCAAGATCTATAAAACCATTAAACACACCCTCTTGTTTTAGATCGTCCTCAGTAACCCCAAAAATCTCACTAATTCTTTTAGGCATAAAACTACTGCTAATACTGCTCAAAGTTTAGTGCTAGGTTCAATGATAGAAACAAATTTTTTAAAGACTTGGTTTATGAGCAATTCAACTACCCAGATTATAAAACCACCATCCCATCCTAGAATTAAAGCCACCTAACTATTAATTACACTGAAGCTACTATAGTAACCGTTTTAGCATTAACAAATACTTGTGACCACCGCACATATACGGTATAACTCAATGAAACTTTTCCGAAGACTGAAGGAAGAAAGGTTGGCAACTGGAATCGAATTATGGGTGAAGTAGTGAGTCCGTAGCGTTTAACTTTTCCCAAAATTGCTAGATACAGACAATACAGCGATCAGTCTCCTGCTGGATTAAATCAAGGGGGTAAAACGCTATAATAATGGTTTTGACCGAGATAAAGACATTAATTTAAATTTACCTTTTTATGAAAATTGCAATTACCGGTGGCACTGGCTTTGTCGGGACACGGCTGGTGCAAAAATTAGCAGATGCTGGACATAGCATCGTCGTATTTACGCGCAATAAAGAACGAGGAGAACAGGTTTTTCCGAAAAAATTCTTTCCGAAAGTGGAAATTTTTAGCTATGATCCCATGCAACCGGGCTCATGGCAAGATAAAATTGCGTCTTCTGAAGCAGTGGTGAATCTGGCGGGTGCCGGCATTGCCGATCAACCGTGGACACCGGAACGGAAACAGGAAATTCTTGATTCGCGGATTAAAACTACCAAATACCTTGTCGAAGCCATTCAGCAAGCGGAAACCCAACCGCAAGTTCTCGTTAATGCCTCTGCTGTAGGATATTATGGCATCAGTGAAACTGTAACCTTTGATGAAAACAGCAGTTCTGGGGATGATTTCCTCGCTTCAGTGTGCCAAAAATGGGAAGCAACGGCGAAGGAAGTGGAAAATACAGGAACCCGTTTAGTCATCCTTCGGTTTGGCATTGTTCTAGGTGAAGGGGGTGCATTAGGAAAAATGTTAACCCCATTTCGTCTCTTTGCGGGGGGTCCTATAGGAACTGGCAAACAGTGGTTTTCCTGGATTCATATTGATGATTTAGTCAACTTGATTGAAACGGCAATTCATACCCCTGAGTATCAAGGCACCTATAACGCCACTGCCCCCAATCCAGTGCGGATGTCAGAATTATGTGAGAAGTTGGGAGAGGTGATGAATCGTCCCTCTTGGTTGCCGGTTCCCGAATTTGCTTTGAAACTCTTGTTAGGAGAAGCAGCCCAAGCGGTTCTCGAAGGGCAAAAAGTCCTTCCTAAACGGACTCAAGAACAAGGATTTACTTATCAATATCCGACGGTCAAACCCGCGCTTGCTGATATTGTTCAACAGTGACCCGTTATCAATAGAAAGGGGACAACAGGAAAGGTTTTGCAGCGATCGCGCGACTTTACCCGCACATTAAAACCGAAAATCAGATGACATCAACGCAACACAAACAACTTTACGACCAAGATTTTGCGCTTTGGATTAAGGAGACAGTTGATCAGCTAAAAGCTAGAGAAACACAGCATCTAGACTGGGAACATTTGATTGAGGAAATCGAGGAGTTGGGAAAACCTCAACGTAAGGCGGTACGCAGTTATTTAGTGGAACATCTTTTAAAACGCTGTTACGTCGTTAGTCCTGAATGTTATCGCGCTTGGGAAATTGAAATCCGAAATTTTCGCCGGGAATTAAAATATGAGCTCAAAGAATCTCCGAGTCTGAAACAATTTATTTTAGATATTTTTAGCGATTCTTATAAAGATGCAAGACAAGCAATACAAGAAGATTATCCTCATGTGACGTTTCCAGAAGTCTCTCCTTTTCCCACAGCGGTAGAGACATTATTAACGGCAAGATTTTGGGAACAATAATTCCCCTTTCTCTCTAATTTTGGGGTTCAGCGATCGCGCAAAGGGGTGTTAACCTGTAAACTTAATAACTGATATCTTGGAAAAGGTTTTAACATCTCTTGTGACAGCAAGCGCATTAAAGTAATTTATAAGTGTGATCCGCTTCAATTGTTAAATTTTTCTTCCCCCAAGCTGGGGTAGCCTCAATCAATACTGTTTTGCAAATCATTTCACATTGCTAAGGAAAGCGACCATGACTGAGACGACATTGCCAAGTCAATATGATCCTTCAACAACGGAAGCAAAATGGCAACAGTTTTGGGCGGATCAAGGCGTATTTAAAGCCCATCCCGAAAAGGGCGGCAAACCCTTTTGTATTGTTATTCCACCCCCCAATGTCACGGGAAGCCTCCACATGGGACATGCGTTTAATACCGCATTGATTGATGTGTTGGTGCGATACCATCGGATGCGAGGTGATAATACCCTCTGTCTTCCTGGAACCGATCATGCCAGTATTGCCGTCCAAGCGATTATCGACAAGCAACTGAAAGAAGAAGGGTTAACCCGCTTCGATATTGGACGAGAGAAGTTTTTAGAACGGGCTTGGCAGTGGCGACAGGAGTCTGGTGGTAGCATTGTCAATCAGTTGGAACGCTTAGGCTTATCTGCGGATTGGTCGCGAGAACGCTTCACTATGGATGATGGGCTATCGGCAGCAGTGCGCACGGCGTTCGTCAAGTTGTACGAAGAAGGGCTGATTTATCGTGGGAAATACATGGTGAATTGGTGTCCCGCCTCTCGTTCTGCAATTTCCGACCTGGAAGTGGAAAACAAAGAAGTACAGGGGTATCTCTGGCAGTTTCGTTATCCCTTGCGTGATGGCAGTGGGGCAATTGAAGTCGCAACCACGCGTCCGGAAACCATGTTAGGAGATACAGCAGTGGCGGTGAATCCTAATGATGAACGCTATCAGCACCTAATTGGGAAAACCGTGACGTTACCCTTGCTGGGACGGGAAATCCCGATTATTGCCGATGAGTATGTAGATTCCTCCTTTGGTACCGGCTGTGTGAAAATTACTCCCGCCCACGATCCCAATGACTTTGCCATGGGAGAACGTCACAATCTCCCCTTTATCACGGTGATGAATGAAGATGGAACGATTAATGAAAATGGCGGTGAGTTTGTCGGGCAAGATCGCTTTGAAGCGCGGAAAAATGTCGTGAAGCGGTTAGAAGAAGAGGGCTGTTTGGTGAAAGTGGAAGATTATGTTTCGACCCTCCCTTACAGCGATCGCGGTAAAGTTCCCATTGAACCCTTAATCTCTACGCAATGGTTTGTCAAAATTGAACCGCTGGCGAAAAAGGCACTCGCGTGTCTTGATCAAGACAATTCCCCTTATTTTGTGCCTCAACGCTGGAAGAAAGTCTATCGCGACTGGTTGGTGAAATTAAAAGACTGGTGCATTTCCCGACAACTGTGGTGGGGACACCAAATTCCCGCTTGGTATGTGATTAGCGAAACCGAGGGACAGATTACCGATGAAACGCCGTTTATTGTTGCCCATAGTGAAGCAGAAGCCAAAGCACGCGCGATCGCGCAATATGGCAACAACATTGAGTTACAACAAGATGCAGATGCCCTTGATACCTGGTTTTCTTCTGGGTTATGGCCCTTTTCCACGTTAGGATGGCCAGAAGAAACGGAAGATTTCAAAACCTATTTCCCCAACACGACTCTCGTTACCGGCTTTGATATTATCTTCTTCTGGGTGGCAAGAATGACGATGATGTCGGGACATTTCACTGGCAAAATGCCGTTTCGGGATGTCTATATTCATGGCTTAGTACGGGATGAAAATGGCAAGAAAATGTCAAAATCGGCAGGGAATGGCATTGATCCCCTGTTTCTGATTCGCAAATACGGCGCGGACGCCCTCCGTTATACGCTGATCCGAGAAGTCACCGGCGCCGGACAAGACATTAGTCTCCAATACAACCGGGAAACCGATGAATCGAGTTCGGTGGAAGCCTCCCGTAACTTTGCCAATAAACTCTGGAACGCCTCGCGATTTGTTTTTATGAATCTGGATGGGAAAACCCCGGAACAGTTGGGAAGCCCGGATCTAGAGAAATTAGAAGACAGCGATCGCTGGATGCTGTCTCGGTTTAACCAAATTACGAAAGCCACCCGCCAGGACATCGAAAGTTATGGCTTAGGAGAAGCGGCGCAAGGCTTGTATGACTTTATTTGGGGGGATTTTTGCGACTGGTATATCGAACTGACAAAATCACGCCTGAACGATAAAAATAATCCAGAATCGCGCCTCGTTGCCCAACAAACCCTGGGTTATGTCCTGGAAGGAATCTTAAAACTCTTGCATCCTTTTATGCCTCATGTCACAGAAGAAATCTGGCATACACTTACGGAACGGTCTGACCCAACCTTAGCCTTACAACCTTATCCAGCAGTGGATGAGTTAGTTCAAGGTCGCACCTCACAAACCACAGCGACAGGAGAAAGCAAAACGCTTTGGGAACAGATCCAAACCCAAATTGAAATCTTCCCCAAACAGTTGACGCCATCTCTCTTAACTCGAGTCGGGATTGCGGTTCTCGGGGTATTTATCTTCACCCTGGTGTTTGCTTTTATTCTGACCTTAGAACAGTTCCCGCTCATTCCCAGCTTCTTGAAATTGGTGGGCGTGGGTTACACCGGATGGTTTATCTATCGCTATCTGCTAACCCAACAGAAACGAGAAACTTTCCAAAAAGTGTTTCAGGAAAAAAAAGAAGCACTTCTGGGTGACACCTTGGGTCATGGCGGCGCGATCGCAGCCCAGAATACCCTGATTAATCCCCAATTGGAACAAAAATTTGAACTAACCTTTGCCACAATTCGCACGATTCGCAATTTACGGGCGGAAGCCGGAATTAAACCGGGGATGAAAGTGAATGTCATTGTGCAAAGTGAGAGTGAAAAAGAACGAGATATTCTGAGTAATGCTGAAAAATATATCCGTGATTTAGCCAAGGTGGAGGAATTAATCGTTACTTCGGCGTTAACTGAAGATCAACAGCAGGTGATGGCAGGAGTTGTAGGAACAATCCAAGTTTTAATTCCCTTAGCCGGTGTCGTGGATGTAGAAGTTTTGCGGAGTAAGTTAGAGAAAAATCTCAGCAAAGTAGAAGGAGAAGTCAAATCCTTGCAAGGTCGCTTGAATAACGAGAACTTTGTCAACAAAGCCCCCGATGAAGTCGTACAAGGGGCAAAAGACGCCTTAGCGGAAGCGGAAAAACAACAGTCCATCTTAAAGGAAAGACTCGCGCGACTCGGTTAAGGAATCAGGAAGTGACAGGATGAAAGGATGACCCGTGAACCGATTGAAAACACTGGAAAATCCTACACAGAGTCGGAGTAGCCGTGGGTTGTTTGAGTTGATTGGGAACGGTTGCTCCATGTTCAGCTAAAGCCTAGTGCAGCGCGGTAGAAGTAACTGACCACTAAAGTTGAACCAAAATCAATGCTTCGAGCATTCGCTAACTGGTCAACTATTTTCGCCAGGCTGCACTAGACTGTTGACTCTGTGTCTTTTTGAAGGATAAAAGTTCATACAGCTTCTTTGTCGTCAATCTTGACTGAAAATGAAGTTTTTCTCTTTGAAAGCATCGATTGTCCAAAAACTTCCGCGAACCATTTTTCCACATCCGCAAAACTAATAGTTTCCAGTGCATTTTTTACCTAAGAATTTTCTTTTCTATCTCTTGTTTATCAGCATATATTAGTTCTATTTAAGTAGGCAATTAATTCTGCCTTCCTGCTTATCTTGGCTAACAAGTATGTAATTCTGACATTTTTAAGAATGAGGTAGTGCGCGATCGCGCCAAGACCCCGCTTTAAATAATTGAGAGAAGAAATCCAATTCCGGTTAAAAATAAACCGACTAAACTCAGAAAAAAAGGGGGGTTTCCTAAGGAAATTAATGACAAATTGGGCATAAAAGGTTACTCTCTATTTCCTCTGAATCAATTTCTCTTCAAGATAATAATCTTTCAAAGTTATTTACCCATAGTAAACCTCTATAAGCTTGGTTTGCAGTGGCTTGAAAATTTCAAGATGTGAAATTAATTATTTTTACTGGCTGATTTCAGCCCAAACTCAAATTGATGCAAGTTCATAGCAGTGATCAGGTTAGGGTCATTTGTAGTTAACATTAAGTTGATTGGGCAAAAGTGTACAGCAATCAGAATTTTACACTGAAGCCAAAGTAGGATGAAGACCGAACCATATGCAATTTTGAGGATGAAACACGCAGAATACGATCGCGCAAGCACGCAAAAAGTTGCTGCTTTTGGGGGCATTTATGGCAATATCCTTGTCTTTGAAGCTTATCTCAAGGATGGACCCTTTGCGGTAAACTGTGGCGTTGTCGGAAAACCTGATCATGATGGCGATCCAGCGGTTCATTATGCCCTACTAGACTTATCTGGAAACACAGTTAATCTTAATCTTCAGTGCGTCGAGTATGACTATGAAACTTGGACGGAAACCCTAGCTGAAGAAGGGGTGGATCCCATTTTTGTTGAACCTTTAAAAATGGGCATTTGGACAACGGGTGTTTCCAGCTTACCAGCCGTGGAAAAACAGCGTTATCAGTTGGCATAGGTATTGTCCTAAACTAACGATTGTGAGAGAACGAATATAGAAGAGGAATTATGGATAACGTCCAACTTTGGCAACGCTATCAAGACTGGCTCTATTATGACCCAGACTTAAACTTTTATCTGGATATTAGTCGGATGCGCTTTTCCGATCAGATTGTGGAAGAAATGCAACCGAAATTTCAAAAAGCGTTTCAGGATATGGCCGATTTAGAAGCCGGCGCGATCGCGAATCCCGATGAAGACCGCATGGTCGGTCACTATTGGTTACGTTACCCGGATCTGGCCCCCAATGCCGAACTCAAAGCAGAAATCACCAATACTCTAGAACAGGTGAAAACGTTTGCAGCACAGGTTCACAGCGGTTATATTCATCCCCCGCAAGAAACCCGCTTTACGGATGTCCTTTCCATTGGCATTGGTGGGTCAGCCTTGGGACCGCAGTTTGTTGCCCAAGCCCTCGCGCCGTTAGCTGCCCCGCTCAATCTCCATTTTATTGATAATACCGACCCTGCCGGGATGGATCATCTTTTAGAACAAGTGCGCGATCGACTTTCGACGACGCTGGTTTTAGTGATTTCCAAGTCTGGGGGAACCCCAGAAACCCGCAATGGAATGGTGGAAGTCAAACAGGCTTACGCAGCGCAAAACCTTGATTTTGGTTCTCATGCGGTTGCGATTACGGGCAAAGGCTCAAAATTGGAACAAATGGCAAAAACGGAAGGTTGGGTGACGACTTTCCCGATGCACGATTGGGTCGGGGGACGGACATCTGAAATGTCTGCCGTCGGATTAGTGCCCGCCGCCTTGCAAAGCATTGATATTGATGCCATGTTGGAAGGGGCAAAAGCCATGGATAACCTCACTCGCAAACCAGAACTCAAGGCCAACCCGGCTGCACTATTAAGTCTAGCGTGGTACGCAGCAGGGAATGGCAAAGGGGAAAAAGATATGGTTGTTCTTCCCTACAAAGACAGCCTCAGCCTCTTTTCTCGCTACTTGCAACAGTTAGTCATGGAGTCGCTAGGGAAAGAGAAAGATTTAGACGGCAATACCGTTTATCAAGGGATTGCGGTTTATGGCAATAAAGGGACAACCGACCAACACGCTTATGTCCAACAGTTACGAGAAGGGGTACCGAACTTTTTTGCCACCTTTATTGAAGTTTTAAAAGACCGGGAAGGGACTTCCCCAGAAGTGGAAGCGGGCGCAACTTCAGGCGATTTTCTCTCTGGTTTACTACAAGGAACCCTCCTTGCGCTTTATGATAATCATCGGGACTCGATTACAATTACGGTTGATGAAGTGACACCGCGTACTGTGGGAGCATTAATCGCCTTGTATGAACGCGCAGTTGGTTTATACGCTTCTTTGGTCAATGTCAATGCTTATCACCAACCGGGCGTCGAAGCCGGGAAAAAGGCAGCCGCTTCCATCTTGGAGTTACAGCGTAATGTCGTTGCCGTGTTGAAAGCAGAAAGCCATCCCCTTGCTTTGTCAGACATTGCGCAAAAAGTGAATGCCCAGGAGAAAGTAGAAGCCATCTATAAAATTATTCGCCATCTCCATAGCAACGGACGGGGAGTAAAGGTCGAAGGAAACTGGGGACAACCCAGTACTTTACAAGTGTCTTGGCAAGATTAATCCCCGACAGAACTGGGATCAAAAAAGCGGTCACCGATTGAGATGACCGCTTTCCTTTTTAATTGGAGAGAAAATTACGCAATTGTTGCCATTTTCACTTCATTTTCATTGAGCATCCGTTGTAATTCTTCAGCATCAACGGTTTCACGCTCAATTAAGGCTTGTGCCAACTCATCCAAGATGTGACGGTTAGACACCAGAACATCTTTGCAACGACGATAGGCTTGTTCAACCAGGTTGCGAACTTCCTCATCAATCGCTGCTGCTGTTTCATCAGAGAAATCGCGATCAGAGGCAATATCTCGTCCCATAAAGACGTTACCATTTTGGCGACCGAGGGCAACCGGACCTAATCGATCACTCATACCCAGGCTAGTCACCATTTGGCGGGCAACTCGCGCGACTTGCTGTAAGTCATTGGAAGCACCAGTGGTCACTTCATCATCACCAAAGATGATTTCTTCAGCGATGCGACCCCCTAAGGCAACTGCCATTTGGTTTTGCAGGTAAGAACGGGAATAGAGTCCAGAGTCTAAGCGTTCTTCACTGGGCGTAAACCAGGTTAAACCACCGGCAGCCCCACGGGGGATAATGCTAATTTTCTGGACTGGGTCATAATCAGGCATTAACGCACCGACTAAGGCGTGACCCGCTTCGTGATAAGCTACTAATGCTTTGCGTTTTTCGCTCATTACGCGGTCTTTCTTCTCCGGACCGGCGAGAACGCGATCAATGGCGTCATTCACCTCATCCATGGAAATTTCTGTGAGGTTACGACGGGCAGCTAAAATTGCCGCTTCGTTCAGCAAGTTTTCTAAGTCTGCACCGGTGAAGCCAGGGGTGCGACGAGCAATTTTTTCTAAGTCCACATCTTTGGCTAAGGTTTTGCCACGGGCATGGACTTGCATAATTTCCAAACGTCCTGCATAGTCAGGGCGATCCACCACAATTTGACGGTCGAAACGACCCGGACGCATTAGCGCTTGGTCTAACACATCAGGACGGTTTGTCGCAGCAATAATGATAATGCCCGTATTACTTTCAAAACCATCCATTTCGGTGAGTAACTGGTTGAGGGTTTGTTCCCGTTCATCGTTACCACCGCCTAAGCCAGCACCACGCTGACGACCAACGGCATCAATCTCATCAATGAAGATGATGCAAGGGGCATTCGATTTCGCTTGTTCAAACAAGTCGCGAACGCGAGACGCACCAACACCGACAAACATTTCGACGAATTCAGAACCGGAGATGGAGAAGAAAGGAACGCCTGCTTCTCCAGCAACAGCACGGGCTAAAAGGGTTTTACCCGTTCCTGGAGGACCGACTAACAATGCACCTTTGGGAATTTTTGCACCAACATCGGTGAAGCGTTCTGCATTTTTCAGGAAGTCCACCAACTCAGTTAACTCTAATTTGGCTTGTTCAATTCCTGCTACGTCATTAAAGGTGACATTGGTTTGCGGTTCCATTTGCACTTTTGCTTTGGATTTCCCAAAGTTCATCGCTTGTGAACCCGGGCCGCCTTGCGCCCGACGCAGTAAGAAGAATAATCCCACTAACAAGAGAATGGGGAAGAAGAGGCTGCTGAGAGCGCGGAATAGGAAGCCATCATCATTTTCTGGCTGTACCGAAATATCAACATTATTTTCGGTCAGAATGTCGATCAATTGCGGATCATTCGGTAAGTTAACCTGGACTTGTTGTCCATCTTGTGCCGTTGCAATCGCTTTGGACCGCTCGCTGTTGAGGCGGACACTTTCCACGTTACCGTTTTCCACCCGATTCACAAATTCACTATAGCGCCACGTGGCTTGAGTTTGTGGCTCTTGATCCAAGAACGCAGTGGCCAGAGCAATCACTACAATTGCCAGTAGTGCATATAGCCCTGCATTGCGCCATTTTTTATTATTATTATTTTTGTTATTCACGCTTAACCTCCAAGGTAAGACTGTATGAGGTGCGACTCTATTTCCTTATTATGGATGGAGAATATGAACGCGCCATTATTGCTTCTCGGTATATTAATTTATGTTAACGTTTCTGAGAAGTTCTTGACAGGGGTTGACAAACAATCTTTTGCTTGATCCTTATTCTGGTCATTCTAAAGATGGAGAGGGAGTTGGGGAAGTAGGGTGATCATTAATTTCCCAATGACTAATGACTAATGACTAATGACTAATGACTAATCATCATTATATGCCTTGCTCCAATTCCCCCGCTTCATCGGATTGGATGTGCTGCTGGTTAGAGTCAGTGGGTAAACGTTTAATATCCTGGTTCGACCCAACAACGATCATTTGCGATCCTTTAATTAATCGGTAATTGGGGGTAGGATTAATTTCAAATTTTTCCCCATACTTCACTGCAATCACATTCAACCCATAACGATTTCTCAATTCCAACTCCGCTAAGGTTCGTCCATCAAAGACTTTCGGAATTTGGATATCAACAATACTATGTTCAGGATCCAGTTCAAACTTCTCTAAAATTGCCGGTTGGGCAAGGGCATGGGCTAAATCGTATCCCGCATCTCGTTCGGGAAACACCACCCGATCTGCCCCGACTCGTTTTAGCAATTTGCCATGAATATGAGAGGAAGCTTTAGCAACCACGTATTTCACCCCATTTTCTTTGACATTGAGGGTGGTGATAATACTTTCTTGCACATAGTCGCCAATGGCAATAATCACCACTTCAAACTCAAAAATTCCTGCTTCTTTTAGAGCTGCTGGTTCGGTTGCATCTAATTCAATGGCGTGAGAAACAATTTTATCGGTTAAAACTTGATTAACTAATTTTTCATCGCGATCGCTGCCTAAAACCTCACAGCCTAATTTCCGCAATTCTCCACAAACGGCTTGACCAAAACGTCCTAAACCAATTACTGCAAATTCTTTGGGTTGATGGCGAAGCTGGTTGAATATTTTCAAAGACGCTCTAATATCCACAACGTGATCATTAATGAGGGGGCATTCTTGATTAATTTAATTAGTCATTAAATTAACAATAACATATCATAAATTATCACTTAACTTTACCCAACTAAGAGATTTTCTTCGGGATACTGAATGGCACTGGGTCGAGATTCTCGCACCAGCGTATTAATAACAATTAAAACCCCGACTCTTCCAATATACATCGTTACTACAATAATCAGCTTTCCTAAAGCTGATAAACTCCCGGTAATGCCAGTGGAAAGCCCAACGGTAGCAAAGGCAGAACAGACTTCAAATAAAATTTGAATAAAGCTGAGTTCGGGGTCGGTAATAGCAATTAAAGCAGTAACAATACTCAATAAAGTGACAGATGCACATAACACGCCTAAGGCTTTTAAAATTAAGTTAACCGGCACGCGGCGTTTGTAAATAATAACATCTGTTTTTCCTTGTAAGGTCGAGATTGTAGAATTAATTAGAATTCGTAAGGTTGTCGTTTTTAGCCCCCCACCGGTGCCACTAGGGCTGGCACCAATTACCATAAAAGCAATGGTAATAAATAAGCCAGCATCGGTCATCGCTTCAATGGGAACGGTATTAAACCCTGCTGTACGGGTAGTGACTGCTTGAAACCAAGCCCCTAGTAAACGTTCTTTGAAGGAAAAGTAACCAAAAATATTATTATTACTAAAATCAGTGAAGAAAAAGGCAACGGTACTAAAGACAAGTAAAATAATTGTTGTATTCGTAACAATCTTTGAATTCAGAGAAAAGCTAAATGCTTCTGTATTTTTACCAAATATTATTTGCTTGAATTGTTGTCGTAACCAAATAAAAATTTCAAATACGGCTTGATATCCTAAGCCACCAAAAATCACTAATACGGGAATAACAATATTAGCAAGCAGAGAAGAACGATAGTCCATTAAGCTATTGCTAAATAAACTAAATCCAGCATTATTCCAAGCACTGATACTATGAAACAAAGCTAGCCAAACCGGATTCGCTTCTTCCGCAAATAAAGGCAGGAGGAAAAAAAAGCCTGTGAGTTCAAACAGAATTGTTGTCGCAACAATGGACATTAATAGATTAGTACTACCTAAAAGAAATGGACGATCAAAAGATTCTTGAATTGCTACTTTTTGTCGGAAGTCAAATTTTTTCCGAATCAAAAATAAAAGGAAGGTGTTGGTGGTCATATAACCTAAACCTCCTACTTGAATCAATAATAAAATGACCAATTGTCCCCAAAAAGAAAAGTAAGTTCCGGTATCGACAACCGCTAACCCGGTCACACAAACCGCAGAAGTAGCAGTGAATAAAGCAGTAACCGGATGATTCCAAGTCCCATCCGCAGTGGTAAATGGTAAAAGTAATAAAAGAGTGCCAACTAAAATAACAGCAATAAAACCAAGACAAATGGTTCGAGCAATACTCATTATAATGATAATTAATAATTTAAGCAGATAACAGAAAATCTCTATATTTCATATTAAAATACGAATTGAGTGTGGGAATGCAAGCGTTTATGGACACAATCAAAATTGAGAATATCCGCTGCTATGGTTACACTGGTTTTTTACCAGAAGAACAAGTGTTGGGACAATGGTTTGAAGTCAATTTGACACTAGGTGTTGATTTAGCTGCCGCGGGAGAGAGTGACGCGATCGCGGATACTTTAGATTACCGAAGCGCCATTGCGAAAGTCAAACACCTCATTGAAACCCAAAAATTTGCTTTAATTGAAAAACTTGCCCACGCGATCGCGCAATCTATTTTAGAACTTGATCTCGTCCAACAGGTAGGGGTAGAACTGACTAAACCCGCCCCTCCCATTCCCCATTTCTCTGGGAAAATTACAGTTGCCATTACTCGTGAAAAGACTGAGAGTGATGAGCACTCAAACTAGGAAATTTCTCGTTACTTGACTCATCCTCATCGTTGGCTTCCTCTTTTTCTTCATAATCCGTCAGGATAGTGGGCTGACAGCGTTTAATGTCTACAGAAGTAATGAGTGCCTCTTCGCCCTGTAAATCTTCCACATAACCTGGCTTGGCTTGCTCGGCACTCCGCTTTCTCACAAAGGGACCAAAATAGTAGGTACACTTGGGAGATTTCGTTTTAATCTCTACCCACCAGGCTTTGCCGAAAAATTCCAGGATTGATAGGATGAGTTCTTCCATGTTTTATAACGCAATTTAAGCGAGCTCAAATAATTCTACTGTATTTAATTGTGTGAGTTGGTTTTAATTTTTACCAGCCTCTTGCGAAAGATTCAAGCGTTTTTTTTGGCGACGATGAGACACTTCATACAGCGCGATCGCGCAAGCAATATGCGCATTTAAACTTTCGGTTTTTCCCAGCAACGGAATGGAAACCAGCTCATCACAATGACGTTGCGTTAACAGACTCAACCCTTGGGCTTCTCCGCCGACAACCAGAACCACTGATTCATCAAAACTCGCTTGAGCAATCAATTTTCCGCCTTCAGCCACTGTCCCATAAACCCAAAACCCAGCTTTTTTTAATTCTTCTAAAGCCCGAGAAAAATTCACCACCCGGGCGACAGGCAAGTATTCTAATGCCCCTGCTGCAACTTTCATTACTGTGGACGTAATCCCCACGGCGCGTCGTTGGGGAATCACGACTCCTTGCGCCCCCAGTGCCTCTGCTGTGCGAATAATTGACCCTAAATTCTGAGGATCTGTAATCCCCTCGGCGGCAATAATCATCGGTTGATCCGTAATTGAGCGGGCTTTTTCAATCAACTCTGATAGATCTAAATAGGGATAGGGGGCAACTTGTGCCGCCACCCCTTGGTGGTTTGCCCCGCGAGTAATTTGATTTAAACGCTCGATTCCCACCTCATCAATAATGCTTCCTTCTTTTTTTGCCGTTTGTAATAAGGAATTAAAGGTCGTGCTGTAACGGAGTTTGGGAGTAATCCAAATCCGATTCAGTTGACGATCTCCTTCTAAAGCGGCTTGCACAGAATGACGACCATAAATTAAATCATCGTTTTCGGCATCATTTTCTGGCGCTTGAGGCGTTTGAGGTTGCTTAATCTTGGGACGACTTGAAGCAGGAAAAGGCTTTCCTTTCCTAGTTTTGGGTTTGCCCTTTCGGGGTTTTTCACTCATTTTAATTTCAGGACTGATAATGGCGTTGTGGCTCGTTAAAAGTTATCAGAGGTTTGCCTCTCTTGTAACGATAACAGGAGCGATTGTAAACGATCGCGATCGCTTAAAAAAAGATATCCGACGAGGGTTTCTAAACTGGTTGCTTGTTGATAAATTTTAGCAGAGAGCCGACGGGGACGTTTCGCAGCGGCATTTCGTCCTCGCTTGACAATCTCCAGTTCTGATGGAGTTAAAAAAGGAAGTAACGCCTCTAGCTGTTGCGCTTGATTTTCTGCTCGCACTTCTGACACTACCAATTGATGATATTGAGAAATCTGTTTTTGCGGTAACAAATAATAGAGACGCACATACAACTCATAAACGGCATCGCCAATATAAGCGAGTCCTGCTGGGGAAATCTGTTCGAGAGGGGGTAATTCGTCCAATCCCCCTACTACGGAAAAAAATTCCACTTCGGAATCAGAATCATTGGGTTGATGAGTTTGCGGTGTCAAATTTGTCCTCGGGTTGAGTGTAATGACAAGAAAAGCAAAGTTAATTTATTGCAAAGACTCCAAAGCAGCTTCGAGACTCGGTTGTAAAGAAAGGAACTTTTCTAAACGAACCAGTTTGACGGTTTGTGTTACCCGAGCATTGGTAACAATTTGTAGAGTCCCTCCTTCGGTTTGAGCTTTTTTGGCAAGCTGAACCAAAGCGCCCAAACCAGAACTATCGACAAAATCAATTTGCGAAAGCACCAAAATAATGTTTTTCGGTCCTTCCTCAATATACTTGGCAATTACTTTCCCAAAGGTCGGTTCGGAAAACGCATCGAGTAAGCCAGTTAAACGAAAAATCTGGCAGTTCTCTTGAATTTCCCGCGTTCCGCGCAAACTAACGGTTAAGTTGAGTGGTTCAGGAATAATATCCTCCTTAGTTTTTAACCAATCATGAGCTTGAACAAAATAGACAATAAAAGTTAGCTCGAAGAACTAACCTTTAACAGATAGTGTATATTAGCACATTTTTCGGCTTTAATCCTCTCACAGATGGGTTGTTGCTGTTTGTTGCCGATGTTCCCGCATTGATGCCACAAATTGGGCAAATAAATAATCGGCATCGTGAGGACCCGGGCTGGCTTCGGGATGATATTGTACGGAAAAAATGGGTAGGGTTTTATGCCGTAATCCCGCGACGGTGCGGTCATTTAAGTTAAGATGTGTAATTTCGACATCGGCTTGTAATGAATCTTCAGTAACCGCAAAGCCATGATTTTGGCTGGTAATTTCGACCTTTTGTTGTAACCCTGCCGGTTGATTGAGTCCGCGATGTCCGAATTTGAGCTTAAATGTTTCTGCCCCCAGGGAAAGTCCGAGAATTTGGTGTCCCATGCAAATGCCAAACATGGGTTTTCCGGCTTTTAATAGGGCTTTTGTGGTTTCAATTCCTTCGGTTACTGCCGCCGGATCTCCCGGTCCGTTGGAGAGAAAAATGCCATCGGGATGATATTGATCAATTGCTTCGGGCGGCGTATGGGCAGGAACGACAATGACCCGACAGCCATAACTCGCCAGACGACGTAAAATATTGCGTTTAATCCCAAAATCAATGGCGACTACCGTCAGCGGGGTGGGGTCATCTGCTGCCATCACAGGGCGAAATTCCCAACTTTCTGCTGTGGGATCCGACCATTCGTAAACGTTTTTGGTGGTGACTTCGTTAACGAGGTTTAAGCCCAGCATGGCGGGGGCGGCTGCTACCTGTTTTAAGAGTTCTTGCTCATCGAGAATTTCGCTAGAAATTGCCCCGTTCATTGCTCCAGAAGAGCGTAAAATGCGGGTCAGGGCGCGGGTGTCAATGCCATAGATGCCAGGAATGTTATGTTGCTTGAGGTAATCGGGGAGAGAAGCGCGCGATCGCCAATTGCTGGGAAAATAACAAACATTACGGGCAATTACGCCCCGGACATGAGGCTGATCAGACTCTTCATCATCTGGATTGACCCCAGTATTGCCTAATTCTGGATAAGTAAAGGTAATAATTTGTCCCTGATAGCTGGGATCGGTTAAGACTTCCTGATAACCGGTCATCCCCGTATTAAATACCACTTCACCGACCGTTGTTCCTTTCGCACCAAAGGATTTCCCTCGAAATACTGTTCCGTCTTCTAACACCAGTAAAGCTGGTTCTACCTGATGATTGATCATTTGCTGCTTGATATTTCCTTAATTCCTGATGGATCTGAAATCCCCCTTTTGGCATTTTAAGATAGAAAGAGTCGATCCGAAATCTGAGGTAAACCGGGATGGGTCTAACTCTTGCCAAGTGGACGCTTGATGAGTATCAACGCATGATTGAAGTCGGCTTGCTCGATGAGCGTCGGGTTGAACTTTTAAACGGAGAAATTGTTGAAATGTCCCCAGAGGGTGAACCTCATGCTTATTACCGGATGGAAACGAAAGATTACTTAACCCGACTTCTAGAAGGTCGTGCTGTAATCCGAGAAGCTGCACCGATTATCATCCCTCAGAATAATTCTGAACCCGAACCGGATTTAGCGATTGTTGCCCCTTTGGGACGAGAATACTTGCAACATCATCCCTATCCGGAAAATATCTTTTGGTTGATTGAGTTTTCTAACACCAGCTTGGAGAAAGACCTCACGACTAAACGGAAAACGTATGCGACCGCCGGAATTAAGGAGTACTGGGTCAGAGATTTACAACATGAACAATTAAAAGTGTTTCGTGACCCCACTGCTGGCGATTATACGTCTGAAATGACCTTGACCGTGGGCAAAATTAGTCCCGTTGCCTTTCCTGATGTCATTGTTTCTGTTGAACGCTTATTCTATTAGCTGTACTCCCCACTCTTAACTCTACTGATAAAATGCCTTTCCCATCAAAGAATTTTCCTGGCAATCTCCCTCTTGATGGCTATCGAAGGGGCATAAGATAGAAATAGTCAATTAGAAATCTAGGAGCAAGGGCGATGAGTCTAACTATTGCCAAGTGGACGCTTGATGAGTATCAACGCATGATTGAAGTCGGCTTGCTCGATGAGCGTCGAGTTGAACTTTTAAACGGAGAAATTGTTGAAATGTCCCCAGAGGGAGAACCTCATGCTTATTATTGCACTGCGACCAAAGAGTATCTAACACAACTCTTAGGAAATCAAGCAACGATTCGAGAAGGAAAACCCATTACTATTATCAATAGTGATTCTGAACCTGAACCCGATTTAGCCATTGTTGAACCTCTAGGGCGAGAATACCTGCAATATCATCCCTATCCAGAAAATATCTTTTGGTTGATTGAGTTTTCTAACACCAGCTTAGAAAAAGACCTCACGGTAAAACGGAAAACGTATGCTGCTGCGGGAGTTAGAGAATACTGGGTCCGAGATTTACAACATGAAGCGTTGAAAGTGTTTCGTGAACCGACAGCTGGCGATTATACGGTTGAGATGACTTTAACCACAGGAATAATTCATCCAGTTGCGTTTCCTGAAGTAGAGATTTCAGTCCAACGGTTATTCGATTAACTGTAAAACTCCTAGCCCTAACTCTTCTGCTGAGAGCGCTTTCGCTTCAAACAGTGCCATCATATCTCGGAGTTGAGGTTGTCCGCTCGAAGCCCCTTTCAAGCCTCTCGCAATAATTAAACCGCAATAGCCTTTGGTTTGTTGACACCGTTTTTCCCACTGTTGACGGGCATTAAAATGAGTGGGGTCATTTTCATCAAATTCTCCAAATAAGTAGAGTTCACCGTTACCGGTTTGCACAATTCCCAAGTCATAGACAGTATCGGTGATTGGATCTTCTCCTGCATTAAAGCCAATCCCCAGCAGCCCGCCAGAATGCTGAATCTGATCAATCATTGCTTTCGCTTTAGGGCGAGAGGTTTGGATCAGAATAATCGGCATTCCTTCCCCTTTTTCTGAGATGCCGAGAGATTGGTAAAGCTGTTTTTCATTGTTTCGCATCTGCGCAATCAGATCCCAAGAAATCATACCAATACTGAGAAACGAGTCTTTAGGAACTAAATCTTCTTTAACCGGGGAAGAAAATTGCGCTTCTTCAGCAGTATTGAAAGCTTCGGTTTCCTCTGCATCGAGTAAATCAATCAATTCCGTTTCCAAGTCGGGGTTGGTCGCAACGGTAACAGCAACTGATTTCGGATTTTTAAGATTGCTTGGAAGTTTAACTTGATATTGACTCTCAATTTTACGTGCAAATTCAGTTTCAAGTTCGGATTGATGGTTTTTGAGGAATCGCTGCAAAGCTTTCAGCGCAACATATACAACAGCAGCTTCATCTTCTCCGAAGTAAGGACGTAAACCTTCATAGGGATTAACGCTACCAAAATGAGGCTCGGGTTGGATTATGCTTAGATCTTCAGTGACTTCTGCTTCTTCTGGGAGGTCGTAGTTGAGAAACCAACAATCTTGTTGGAGAAAGGCGGATTCGAGATCTTCCATCGACTCTCCTTGAAACATTTGCGAGCGAAAGGTTTTGAGGGAGTCAAAGGCACGATAAAGCAAGATGCCGTATTCAGCGCCTAACATCCCCATCACAGAGACATAAAGTGGGTCAATGTCCCAGTTGGGAAAGGCAATGGTAATGATTTCGCTATCATCTAAAAAGTCCCAAGGGGGATGCTGCCAAATTTCTTGAGCAGTTTTGAGGAGCGATTGCTCGTAAGATTTAGGTAATAGGGGCGGGCGGTCGTCGTTGGTTTCCGCTAAGCCTTGAAAGAGTGCTTCAATGAGGGGGAGTTCAGCGTGATAATCAATTTTGATATCTAACTCTTGTAAAACACCGCGCAGAAAGAATTGAATTTCGCGATCGCGCACAACAACTTTTTGCGGTCGACAGGCTTTTCCATACCCTTGCGGGACTTCCATGGCTCGTAATAACGTTCGCACTATGGCTTCCATCCCCACCTGAGGGGACACCATTTCCATCCCGCGCACCATGCCTTCTGCACTATCGAGCCAAATCACGCAGTCTTTATGCTCAAAATCATTTTTGTCCTCTGCATTGAAAGAATGCAAGTTTCTCCGGTCTCCCTCCCAAACCGCGTTCGTTTGAGGGAGTTTGAGTAAACGGCGAATCGTTGTCGAGTGCAGAGTAGCCATAGAAATAGCAGGTTGGACTGTGTTTATTCTATCACTGAGCCAGGTGGGCTTACTGCTGACTCACCAACAAGACAACCACATAACTGGCAATGGCTTCCTCTCGTCCCACGGCATCCATTTTTTCGTTGGTTGTGGCTTTGATGCTGACTTGGTCGAGATTAATGGTAAGTGTTTGGGCAACGCGATCGCGCATCGCTTTCAAATAAGGTTTAAGCTTGGGTTTTTCCGCAACAACAACCGCATCAATATTCCCCACTGACCAGCCGTGTCTAGAAATCAGCCCTTTCACTTCCTTTAGTAACTCAATACTATCTGCATTGGCCCATTTGGAGTCAGAGGGGGGAAAATAGTGACCAATATCGCCTAAACTTAACGCCCCTAACATCGCATCCATAATGGCATGAGTCAGGACATCGGCATCACTATGTCCGACCAACCCTAAATAATGATTGATCTTGACTCCACCAATAACTAAAGAATGATCTTGACCCAGTTGATGAATGTCATAACCATTGCCAACTCGAATGTTCATTTCTGTTTTTCCTTTCACTGCTTCTTCCTCATTATCGAGTGACTCAAGGGATGACAAGGGAGATGTAACGAAGGTATGATATGCTTTTTAGCCAATCCCTATTCCGAAAAAAAAGGTTGCTCACGCAAGCAACCTCAGCAAAAATATGCTTCCTCCACTGTACCAGAAAATCTTTTCAACTCATTTAACTGCCAGCCAGTACTTAACCTTAGAACTGTTAGTTTTACTATTGCAAAGTTATCGAAATGTAAGTTTATCTCGCTTAGCGGAAGTGTTTCCGCAACCCATTAAATATAAGAGCCGAGTTCGGAACTGACAACGGTTCTTGAATCTCCCTCAACTGAGTGCTAAGCTCCTCTGGTTTCCTGTAGTCAAGCAGATGTTAAAGCAAGAGTTTTACCCTCAAGCTCAGAACCGATTTTTTAGAAGAAGAGCCCGAAAACTGAAGCTAATTCATCAAGGATACTTATTATTAATTATTGATCGTACTCAATGGCAAGAACGAAATTTAATCATGTTGAGTTTAGCGTGGGGAACTCATGCTATCCCCATCTATTGGCAATTCTTAAAGAGAAAAGGAAACAGTAGTTTTCGGCAACAAAAACAGGTTCTTTGGCCGGTCTTACGATGGTTACATTCCTATCCGGTTCTGGTGTTAGGTGACCGAGAATTTCATAGTGTTCAGCTGGGGAAGTGGCTGGAGACTAAGAAGGTGGACTTTGCTTTGCGTCAAAAAAAAGGAACTTGTTTTCTTGATGACCAAGCCGTCTCTACCCCCTTAAAAGATTTAGATATTAAACCGGGAATGTCTCAGTTCCATGAACAGATTATCTGGACGAAATCTCATCAAGTGAAAGGATTTAATTTAGCCATTTATTGGCGACGCAAGTATCGGAATAAAGTGCAGAAAGAGCCTTGGTATATTTTAACCACTCTTCCTACTCAAAAGCTCACTTTGTCTTTATATGCTAGGCGATGGAGCATCGAAACTTTGTTTAGAGATTGTAAAACCCGAGGCTATAACTTGGAGAAAAGTAAAGTTAATGAACCTCGTTTGATGGGGCTCATTCTGCTCATTACAATCGCCTATACTTTAGCTAATTTTCAGGGAGAACTCGTGAAAAAATTGAGGACAACTGAGTATGTTGGTCGCCCAACTGAAAAACAACGTTCTATTCCAAGACATAGTTATTTAGGGATGGGACTCAATTGCCTAGCCTATCTTCAAGCTTTAACCATTTGGTCAGATTTAGCTCATCGTTTGATGGCTCTCAAACCTCATAAATCCCTAGATTTTCAAAGAGGTCTCAAGGCTGTATCTACTCTCCAGTCTGCTTTATAGCTTTGTTGTCATCCCTTAAGACGAGAATTTAAAGCTGATTGATATCAGAAACAATACATAGTTAGTCAGCGTTTGAACCGTACTATGTTTGGTTAACTAAAAGAGAATGGAGTAAATTATCCCCTTAATTTGTAATCATTGCCACTCTACAATTGATCTCAATCAATATCGGCTATCGATAAGACCTTTCCTCTTAAACCGGCTGGTATTGGGACTCCATAATGACTAAGCAATGTCGGTAACACATCATAGATTTCTGCTTGTTCGATAGACTGACCGCCTTGGACTGTGTTGGGATCATTAAAAATGATAATCCCCGATCGCGCATGATTGGCATCATCAGCCCCAGTATCATTTTCCCAACGATAGAGAGAGTCTCCGCCAACGGTTCCTTGAGACCGCCAGGCTAAATCCTGAAAATAGACAATTAAATCAGGCGGGATGCCTCGCACTCGCTGATAAATCTCTTGCGGAATATAGGCTTTTACCCCGAGAGAATTTCCCCAGGGATCTTTGAGGGATTCTAGCTTGTCCATGAGTTGCTGCCGTTCCCTATGATAGTCAGCAACCGAAATGACGCCTTCGGGTTCCCGTCCTTCCACATTCAAAAAAATTCGCCCATAATAACCGCCGGTTCCCCATGCTTTGGTTTGTGACCAATCCACGTTTGCTTTCTCTAAAGGGATGGGTGTTGTGGGTGTTTCTTTCAGGGTCAGATAACCCGTTTCAATTAACCATTGATTTAAGCAAAATCCTCCCATTAACGGTTGTGCGCCGTGA